>CAZGAS010000001.1:0-53093 GCA_964523875.1 uncultured Planctomycetia bacterium
AGATTAATCTTCAAAAGGACACACTTTTAGTTGCATGATCGAGTCAATTCGTATAGTGATATTTGCTTTACCTGTTATAGTATTTATGTTATAATTATAGCTTATAAAATAGGAGTATAATATGGAGCGGAGAATTTTTGAAAGGATATCTTTACCTATCAAGCTCTCTTATGAAGTAAAGACGCGGCCTAAGATTACAAAAGAATCTAAAAGCAAGAATATAAGCGGTAATGGTATCTGTATCTCTTTAAGCGAGAGGCTGCTTCCAAAGACAAATCTTTTGATAACAATTGATATAACCGATAGCGTAAATAATATCAGGTTAAACGGTAGGGTAACATGGAGTAGGAGGGTCGAGATTATAGGAGAGAACAGCCCTTTAGTTTATTATGATACAGGTATAGAGCTTATTGACGCTGATCCCATTAATATAAATCGCATTATAACATCTTTTTATGGCAAATCTTTCTAAGTTATAGCATGGGGATTGGAAGAATCTCCATACAATCATTATTGGTATGGAATCCTCGAGTTTTGATATTTTGGCGCTAACCTATAATCGGACAACGAGCATTAAAATTAGCCGCACGGACAGGCAAGAAAAGAATTTTATAGCAAGGATCATCTTACCAGGGGGGTCAAAGCTACTCTACCTGGCAATCCCATATTTAGTGTTGATATGATTTTTTTTGAACAACTTATACAAAATAGGGTTTTTATAATAACGGTTATCTGTTGGTTTCTGGCCCAGTTTATAAAGATATCTATCGGTGTGGCAAGGGAGAAGAGATTTAATTTCAAGTGGCTCGTAGGAACAGGCGGCATGCCAAGTTCCCATTGTGCCGGAACAGCGGCTCTTGCTACGACCTTGGGCTTGGAATATGGCTTTGACACAGGTATTTTTGCTATAGGTTTAGGCTTTGCTATAGTTACAATGTTTGACGCGCAAAGCGCGAGGCGAGCTATCGGTAAACAGGCAGAGGCGCTAAATAAGATGGTTGAAGATATATATTTTAAAAAGCCTATTAAAGAGGAGAGGTTAGCGGAACTAATAGGGCACACGCCTATACAAGTACTGGCCGGAACCTGCTTAGGGATTATTTTTGGGTACTTTTTATATATTTATCTATAAAGCGTAAAAGGATGATAGTGAATAAGAACATATTAAAAGCAAGTATTGCGATAGTGCTGATTTTGCTTATAGCGCTTATCGTGAAGTTCTCTATAGCAGGTTTTACAGGTATTAAGGGGCCTAAACCTTCTCTAGGTGTTGCTGTTATTCTCCCTCCCGCTGAATCAGCCCCACTAAAGCAGGCAAGAGCGCTCTTCGCCAAAGGCAATAGGGCGGAGGCTATAAGAACGCTTGACAATATAGCCTCTATTTCTAAAGGCGGCCGTGATGGATACGAATCCCTTATTATGCTTGCGGATATATATTATAACGACGCAAACTTTATAAAAGCGAAGGAGCTCTATCTTACGGTTATTAATGAATATCCGCAGTTTTGTGACTATGCTGATATACAGGAAAAGATTGCCTCGATAAGGATGGCAATCCTATTCTCTAAGATAGTTACTCCTAACAGTGAGTTATATAATGTAGTACCAGGTGACTCACTTATAAAAATAGCGCATAAATATTCTACAACAGTTGACCTGATAAAGAGAGCCAATGGCCTAAGCTCAAATCGTATCA
Source organism: uncultured Planctomycetia bacterium (assembly GCA_964523875.1). GTDB lineage: Bacteria > Omnitrophota > Gorgyraeia > JABMRG01 > JABMRG01 > JAUVHV01. Next base: position 1,697 of record CAZGAS010000001.1, read on the forward strand.
TGCCAGGTATGAAACTGAAGGTTCAGAATGTTCCGTTTAGCATAATAATTGATAAGTCGCAGTCTGTTCTTACGCTTCTTTTAGATGACGAGGTAATAAAATCATATATAGTCTCTACAGGCAAGAATAACTCAACACCAATAGGCACCTTCAAGATACGGGATAAGCTTATCAGGCCTGTATGGTATAATGATGGTGTCGCGGTGCCAGCTGATAGCCCTGAAAACGTTCTTGGTACTCGATGGATGGGGCTAACTACACAAGAGTCTGGCTATGGTATACATGGTACCATAGAACCGGAAAGTATCGGTTACCAGTGTACTGATGGGTGTGTCAGGATGAAGAACGAAGAGGTAGAGGAATTATATACGATTGTGCCTGCCGGCACTAGCGTAACTATAGTTGATTAACTCTGCCCTGGAGCAGTTATTTTACCCTATCAATAACAAAGGTTTATAATAATACAATGAATGGAAGCGGACTAGAATTCGAAAAACCTATTTTGGAGTTAGAGCGCAAGATAGAGGAGCTGAAGAAGTTCACCAGCTCTGAAAATATAGACCTGCATTCTGAGATTGACAGATTAGGGCAGAAGCTTGATAAATTAAAACGTGAAATATTTGAAAATCTTACTCCCTGGCAGAGAGTCCAGATAGCGCGGCACCCTCAAAGGCCGTATACCCTCGATTATATCGGTATGATAATGCATGATTTTGTAGAGTTACATGGTGATCGCGCTTTTTCAGATGATAAGTCAATGGTCTGCGGATTTGCTTATGTAGATACTCATAAGATACTTGTGATAGGCCACCAGAAGGGCAGAGATACTAATGAGAACCTCATGCGTAATTTTGGCAGTTCAAATCCAGAGGGCTATAGAAAAGCGATACGCCTGATGAGGCTCGCGGAAAAATTTAATGTTCCGATTGTAACATTTATAGACACCCCTGGAGCCTATCCTGGAGTGGGCGCTGAGGAGAGAGGCCAGGCAGAGGCTATAGCTTATAATTTACGTGAAATGGTAACCTTGAAGGTACCGATTATAATATTTATTATTGGAGAAGGCGGTAGCGGCGGGGCATTAGGTATAGGCATAGGAGACAGGGTCTGCGTGATGGAGAATGCCTACTATTCTGTAATATCACCTGAAGGATGCGCGGCTATACTTTGGAAGGACAGGGCAAAAGCGGATAAGGCCGCGAGCGCTTTAAAACTTACAGCGCATGATCTATTGAATTTTGGTATTATCGATACTATCATACCGGAGCCGCTTGGCGGCGCGCATCGTGACCCTCAAGCTGCCGGGGAGAACATCAAGAGTTCTATTATTACAAGCATAAGAGATATATCTCGTATGCCGAAAGAAGAGATGCTTGAGCAAAGATATAAGAAATTCCGCAACATGGGAAGATTTGTAGACCCCTCGCAGGGGATGTAGAGATTTTATACTAAGATGAATAAAAAATTCTTTATCCCAAGTGACCTCAAAAGGATTAGACAGGCCGTGGATGAGATTATAATCCTGTTAAGAGGCCTCCATGCAGATGAGTCAGATACTTTCGATATAAGGCTTTGCCTGGAAGAGGCGTTAATAAACGCTATTAAATATGGCAACAAATTTGACAAGAACCTCGATGTCCTGGTAGAGTGTAGCTGTTCGGAAAACAAGATAAGTATTTCTGTTCAAGACAAGGGCAAGGGGTTTGATTATAGCAAGATACCGGATCCTACAAAAGAGGAGAACCTGCTTGTAGGCCATGGCAGAGGGGTTTTTCTTATAAAACATCTAATGGATGAGCTTAGGTTTAATGAAAAAGGCAATCGCCTTACTATGACAAAATATTTAAAAAGAAAGATTTTTAAAAGAGTATAATAAAAGGAGGAGTCCATTGTGAAGATATCCCAGAAGCAGAATAACGATGTAACCATTCTTGATATTAACGGCGATATAGATATTAATTCTTCGCCTGAGATGAGAGAGGCTTTTGAAAATATTGCCAACGCGAAGACCATGAAGGTTGTTATTAACTTAAACGAGGTCTCATATGTTGATAGTTCTGGTTTAGCTACATTGGTCGAGATGCTTAAAAAGACCAGGTCTTATGGTGGTAAAATGCGCCTCGCAAGCCTCGCACCTAAAGTGAAGAGCCTTTTCGAGATAACCAAACTTGAAAAGCTCTTTGACATATTCGATACCGAAGAAGATGCCGGCGTTAATTTTTAAATAAGAGGGTATACGCAATGTTGAATTTTATAGCTTCAATAGGCAAGACAGTATTATCGACGCTTTCTCAGATAGGCGGAGTTTTTATTCTTCTAAAGCAGACTCTCTTTTGGATGTTCATAGGCCCCTTTATCAAAAAACCCCTATCGAATAGAAATGTTTTCCAGCAGATGGTATTTGAAGGCGTAAATAGCCTGCTAATTGTCTTTTTCGTAACCTTTTTTACGGGTATTGTACTGGCCATGCAGAGTGCTTACCAGCTGGCACAGTTAGGCGCGGAGATGTATGTGGCAAGCCTTGTAGCTGTCGCTATGGCACGAGAGATGGGCCCTGTTCTTACAGCTTTAGTTGTAGCCGGAAGAGTAGGTGCCGCTATTACAGCGGAACTTGGCAGTATGCAGGTAACAGAGCAGATAGAGGCATTGCAGACACAGGCGCTTAATCCTGTACGTTTTCTTGTAGTACCACGTTTTCTTGCCCTTATGATAATGTTGCCCTGCCTCACTATCTTAGGGGATATTGCGGGCATGATAGGCGGTTACCTTGTAGGTGTTTTTAGCATCGGTATAAATTCCGGTTTGTATATAGATATAACATTTCAATTTTTAGCGCTTAAAGATATATACACAGGGCTTATTAAATCTGTTTCTTTCGCAATGATAATCGCGCTTATAGGTTGCTATATGGGACTGAATACAAAAGGCGGCGCGGAAGGTGTAGGTCGCGCTACTACAGTAAGCGTTGTTGCAAGCTTTATAATGATAATTTTAGCGGATTGTGTTTTAACAGGTATGTTCTTTTTTAGCCAAATGTAAATGAGCGCATAACTTACGGAGTGAAACGACGTAAGTTATATGCGCGAATTTATCCTGAGGATATGAAATATCCGAAGGATCCAAAAGGTCACCTGAGCATAACTTACGGAGTGAAACGACGTAAGTTATAAGTGCTAACCCTTCGACTTCGCTCAGGCTGGTTTGAAGGGTGGTGAGCTTGTCGAACCATTTACCCCATAGTGCCTGCCTGCCTAAGGCGGGAAGCAGGCTCTGGCATAAGATAAGAAGGATAAAAATGGAAAATAAAGAAGTTGCTATAGAGATAAAAGGCCTGATAAAGAGTTTTAACGGCCGTGTTGTTCTAAACGGTATTAATCTCAAGGTCTATAAAGGGGAGACCCTTGTTATCATGGGGGGTAGCGGTTGCGGCAAGTCAACATTACTAAGGCACATGATAGGCACCCATAAACCGGATAGCGGCTCTGTGTTTATAAAAGGCAGTGACGTAACAAAGCTTAGTGAGGCAGAATTTGATAAGATAAGAAAGATATATGGTATGGTATTCCAGAATGCCGCTCTTTATGACTCAATGAATGTGGAGGAAAATATATCCCTCGCGCTTTGTGAACATACCAAACTTGACCCTGATATTATAAATATTATGGTTAAGATGAAGCTTGAGCTTGTTGGATTACGCGGTTTTGAGAAATTTATGCCAAGTCAGCTATCCGGCGGTATGCGCAGAAGGGTTGGCCTCGCGCGCGCTTTAGCGATGGATCCCGAGCTTGTATTTTATGATGAGCCTACAGCGGGCCTTGACCCTATAGTAGCAGGTGTCATAGACAAGCTTATTCTTGATTTAAGTAAAAAACTCCAGATTACATCCGTGGTTGTAACACATGATATGAAGAGCGTATTCGCGATAGCCGATAGGATAGTCATGCTTTATGAGGGCAAGATTATAGCGGAAGGCGCTATGGAAGATATAAAACATTCTGATGACCTGCGTGTTAAGCAATTTGTGACGGGAAGCCCGGAAGGGCCTATACAGTTTTTTCAATCTCGTGACGGATATTTAGATGAACTAACGAAATAGGAGAATAACAAAATGACAAAGGTATTTACAAATGAGGTAAAGACCGGATTTATGGTAATTTTTTGTGTTGCCATACTTGTAGGCTTAACTATTATGGCAGGGAGCTTTAGTTTTTTTAAGGAGCAGTACGAGATAAAGGTTATATTTACAAATATAGCCGGAGTGCAAAAAGACGCCTCTGTCCGCTTAGGAGGCGTTGAAGTCGGCAAGGTCAAGAGCATAGACCTTGTTTATACTGAGGAAGGTGATACCAAAATATTTGTTGGGCTTGAATTGGATAGTTACGCAAAATTACGCGAAGGAACAATGGCAAGTATTACCACATTAGGGCTTATGGGGGAGACGTATATAGCCTTATCTCCTGGTGACACAGGAGCGCCATTTGTAAAGGCAGGTGCTTCTGTACCCGGTAAGGACCCTATAAGTATGGATGCTATTATCGAGGAAGCAACCTCTACTATGGAAGTGGCAAAAGAGACGATGAATAATATTAGCAAGCTTACTAACGACCTTGACGATGCCCTAACCGGTAATAGAGGTAATATTGATGAGATAATGAACAACCTGCGAAGGAGTACTGAGAACTTTGAGGAGTTCAGCGATGATATTAAGCGAAACCCCTGGAAGTTGCTTGTAAAGGGATCTGACAATAAAGAGAACAAGTCCGATAAGAATAAAGGTAAAATAAACAGAAGATGAGACAAGCATTTATTGTAATTACCCTGTTTCTTGTGTGCCTTATCGTTTTTAGCGTGTCAGCTTATGCGCAGGATGAGGTAAAAATTGTCTATACCAAAGGAAATGTGAAGCTTCAGCGGTCTTCAGATGATTTCTGGATACTTGCAAAAAAAGGCATGCTCTTAAAAGAGAATGACAAGATAAAGACATTTATAGCCTCAGAAGCTGAGATAGCCCTTGACTCGACATTAAAAAATATAGTGAAACTTGATCAAAATACAGAGATTAGTATCGAGGATATTAAGGCAAAGAAATTATCTATGTTAAGCGGCAAGGTGTTTGTCCTTGTTGAGTCTTTACCATCTGACTCTTCGTTTGAGGTCCGTACCCCGACAGCGGCTGCGGGTGTCGCTGGAAGCGGAATGTCAGTGGGTACAGATGGCAAAAGTACTACGGTAAGCTGTTTTGAAGATAAGGCCTTTGTCCGCGGCGTTAATATTGACGGCACTCTTATGGCAGAGATAGTTATAATAGACAATGGTTTTAAGCGTGTAGTAGGCAGGTTTGAGATGCCAGGTGATGTGATGATGCTTACGGCTCTTGACAGGCAAGGGTGGACACAGTTCCGTGAGAATCTGCGCGATCATATTGACAGGTTGAGAAACATGCGTGCACAAGGTTCAAGGGGCGCCGCTGTAGCGTTAGAGGAAATACAGAGGATTCAGGAAAGGGCTAGTGACAGGCTCTTTGATGATAAAGAGAATATCTATGAAGAAAGAGAGCCTGATAGGCGCGACGACTGGGAACCCCCGCCGCCAAGTGGCCGCGACGATTCGAGTTCAGGAAGTATAGCAAGCGGGTCGTAATAACTATTTTTATAAGGAGTTGATTAACCTTGCGGAATATAAAGAGATTATTTATAGTGTTTCTGCTGCTTGTGTCTGCGCTAAAACCTGTTTTTGCCGATGATCAGGATATAGCTGATAAGTACAAGGATTATAAGGTCGCGGAAATAGAATCCTCTTCAAAAAATATCTACAATCTTGAGGAAAATTTTACATATCACTTCTACGCAGGCGCTCAAGAAGGGTATGACAATAATGTCTTTCTTGATCCCTCAAGAAAAGGTGACGTATTTGACCAGGCGATAGCGGATATTGTAGCCTGTTATCGTCTTACCGATAAGGTGGACATAAAAGCGCATTATGATTTTACGTCCATAACCTACCATGAGTTTACAACGCTTAGCCTGATAGAGAATGATATATCCGCATCTTTAGAATATTATCCCCGCAAGAGGGTTAAGGTAGAGATGGGTTATGATGTTGATTTTATAGACTATTTTAAGAATAAAAGCGGAGATTTTACAACAAACGGCCCATTTGCCGGAATAAAATACTATATTGATAAGAACACTTATGTAGGCGCGGCGTATCAATACTATTTTTATGATTACAAGCATCGTGACATACGAAACGTCTCTAATAATAAGATAGATACTACAAGAGAGGATCACCGCAATAACGTTGCCGGAGAGGTTGTTACGCATCTTGGCAAGGTTTTTGTAAAACTAAAGAATATATATTATTTCAATGATTCAAATGACGAATACATGGATTATTATGATTATCAGGCTAACAGGGTGAACCTATACACAGCTTATCCTGTGACAAGTAAATTATCAATCCTATTAAGCGGCGGCTATCAGTATAAGGATTTTAAGTCACGCACTATAACTACAGATTCGGGTAAGAAAGAGCATGATAATCTTATGACACTAGGCACCGGCATAAATTATACGTTGCTTTCCGCTTTTTACATAAGTGCGAACTATACATACAGACAGAATTATTCAAATGACCCCTTGCAGGATTATTCAGGTAGTGTAAGTACTGTCGGGATCAACTATTTTTTCTAAATGCCAAAGATAAAGTTCCCAAAAAATTTCTTAAGAATATCAATAGCTATAATTATACCCATACTTGTTATACTTGCCTCATACTTCAGGGTTTTTGAAACCTTTGAGCTTGCCACCCTGGATCTACGTTTTAAGCTGCGCCCTCCCCAGAAGGTTACAGACAAGGTAGTCATTGTAGAGATAGCTGAAGACACTCTGGATAAGATAGGGCAGTGGCCAATAGACAGGCAATTTCACGCTGCTATGATCGATGTTTTGACTGCCTGCCACGCGGAATGCGTTATCTTTGATATATTATTCAGTACAAAGAGTACACCAGGCTCAGATACTATCTTTATAGAGTCTGTTAAAAAGAGTAAAAAGGTATATCTGCCGGTAGCCCTGCGTCTTTCAGAAGAAAAGCAGGTAACCGTCTTTCCGAAGGCAACTGAGATAGAGTCAGAGCCGATGCCGGAGCTGTTAAATACAGCCCGCGGGGTAGGCCATATAAATGCTGTGACAGATATAGATGGTAAACGCAGAAGGGCTCCACTTTTTATAGATTATAAAAAGGATATTATCCCGCATATATCATTTCTTGCTTTGTGTGATTATTTAGGTGTGGCTATAAATGATATAAGCGTGAAAAGGGGCAGGTATCTGCAGCTAAAACCTGGGCTCAGGGTGCCTATTGATTCTTATGGCCAGATGATGGTAAATTACGCGGGTTGCTGGGGCCAGGCATTTAAGCATTATTCGTTTATTGATATTCTTACATCTTACCGTGACCTTAACAATGGTAAGGCCCCTGTTGTGGATCTTGATGAGTTAAAAGGCAAGATATGCCTTGTGGGCCTTACTGCCGTAGCTACGCACGACCTAAACCCCATACCCCTGCAGCAGCGCTATCCAATGGTTGGCTTGCACGCGAACCTGTTAAATACTATCCTTGTTAAAAGTTTTATCACAAGGGTTGACCCTGTTGTAAATTTATTGATACTCTTTTTGCTTTCCACGTTGATAGTATTAGCAGTGTACAAGTTAAAGCCTGTCTTCGAGATATTAGCGGCTTTTGGTATATTCTTCGGTTTTATCGCCGCTTCATTCGCGTTATTTGCTTTCCTGAATATCTGGATAGATCTTTTTTATCCCTTGCTTCTTGTCTCCGGCGTATATATATTCTGTACATTCCAGGAGTATATAACAGAGCAGAGTAAGCGCGCCCTGATGCAGCGAGACCTTGATATTGCCCAGAGGATACAGCAGAGTTTTCTTAAGCAGGTACCTCCTGAAAATGCCCGCCTCGACATAGCCGTTAAAATGGTAGCTGCGAAATCTGTTGGAGGTGACCTGTATGATTTTGTTGAGAATGAGGACAAGAGCTTTGGTTTGATGGTTGGTGATGTCTCAGGAAAAGGCGTACCAGCGGCATTATTTATGGCGATGACAGTAAGTAATTTCAGGTTTCATTCAAAGACAGAATTTGACCCGCTCAAGGTAGTGACTGAGCTTAATGACCAGATGTCAACAGAATCGACATCCGGTCTTTTTGTCACACTTACTTATATTGTAGTGGACAACGCGGTTACCCGGATTGCCATAGTAGACGCGGGCCATTTGCCAATAGTCTACGCGGCCAGGGACAAGGAGACAACACTTATAACAGCTACAGGTGGTATGGCGCTTGGCATAATGGAGGGCATCGAGTTTCATAAGAACCAGGTCGATATAAGCCCTGGAGATGTATTTGTATTATATTCTGATGGAGTGACAGAAGCGCGCAATATGAAGAAAGAGGAGTTTGGCGAGGATAAGCTTAAGGAAGTCGTTTCGAGATACAAGGACAAGTCCGCTAAAGAGATAACAGAGAGTGTCTATAATGAGCTTATGCAATTTCGTAAGAACGCGCCCCAGCATGATGATATTACTATCATGGTCTTAAAAATAAAATAGAGCGCTTGACGCGTACCGCCTTATTTTGAGTTTTCATATCATAAAATAGATTGTCAACCTTAAGAAATTTTTAAGTTGACAATACCTCTTTCCCGCATTAAAATATCCGTAATGAGACCTTATCTTATTACCCTAAGATTGTTATCCGCCTTATTTTTTTCGTTCTACATTATTTTATTTTTTAACCCAGGTTATATTATCGCTCGTGAGATAGAACTTGAGCCTATTACTATCACTCTGGAGCCAGCTGCATCGGAGGCCGCTACACCTACTAAGGATATACTTATCATCAGGCCTATGCAGGAGCAGGGCTTATCCATAGAAGAGATACTTGACCAGAAAGCGGCCCTTGATATCTCGCGCAGGGGAATACTTGGGATACAGTCAGATTTGAGCATAAGAGGTGCTACCGATGAGCAGACAACGGTGGCTATAAACGGTATTGCCTTAAATGATCCGCAGACAGCGCATCATAATCTTGACTTTGCTATGCCTAGAGCAGCGATTGAACAGATAGAAGTGGCCCCGGGCCCATCAGTAGATAACTGGGCAGAGGCAGCGGTGGGAGGCGCTATAAATGTTGTTACCAGAAGGCCTGCCGGTACGGGTTGTGAAGCCTCGTTTATGTATGGAACAGATTCAACGCAAAATGCCTCTGTATATTTGGCGCGAACCTTATCCAGCGGGGGCATTAATATTGCCGCGGAAGAGTCAACATCAGATGGATGGCGCTTTGATACAGATTTTAGAGAGTTTTCATTCTCATCTTCCGCTCTTGTAGAAGCGGGCGATAAGGTATCGAGTTATATTTTCGCTGGATATGCTGAAAAGGAGTTTGGCGCGGCCAACTTTTACAGTTTAAATAATTCTAAGGAATGGATTGATACGCTATTCTTAAACTGGAATACAGATATCGAGATAAATCAGTTCAAGATAAGCCCTAAGCTATATCACAGAAGGCGCCATGATAAATATATACTCGAGATAGAAGACCCTGACTATTACCAGAACTACCATAAGACCATTATAGAAGGGTTCCAGACAGAGGTAGAGATAGATACTAATTCCATTGGGCGCATCCAGGTAGCTGTTGATTTCAATGCCCAGCGAATAAATAGCAACAGGCTTGGAAAGGATTCTCGCGGCAGAAATTCTTATTCCCTGGCGATTAAAAATTACAAGAACGTATTCTTTGGCTATGATGCCTCGATACGCATTGATGACTATTCAGAGTATAGTACAGAGCTGCTCCCACAGGCAGGGGTATTTTTAAGGCCTGTTCAGTATTTAAGATTTAAGGTCCTGATCGCGAGGTCAGCAAGGCCGCCAAACTATACAGAGCTCTTTTATGAGAGCCCTTCTAAGAAAGGCAATAAGGATCTCTCACCGGAGAAGGCCCTTAATTATGAGGTTGGTATCGACCTGATGCCTAATGATGGCGAAGATATCAAGATACGATGTAGCGTATTCAGGCGCGATTCAAACAATCTTATCGACTGGGTTAAGATGCCATTGAATGCGGATTTTTACAAAGCAACAAATATTACACAAGTGAGAACAGAAGGGGTGGAGGCAGGAGTGGATGTAAAGGTCTGCAATTGGTTAGAGCTTAAGGGGGGTTATTCATACATTGATTCTGATATAGCCGAACACCAGGAGTATATCTCAAGGTATGCCTTGAACCAGCCTGATCATAAGGTCTCTTCGCAGGCAGATATACTATTGCCTTTTGGCAGGCAGAATGTGCGCCTATTGTATAAAAACAGGAAGGGGTATAGCAGTTACCTGATATTTGGCTCTACCTTTAATTACAGCCTTAATAAATACAGCAGCCTGTTTTTGGTGATAGATAATTGGTTTGACTCAACTTATTGGGACGTAAGGGGCAATATTCTTCCAGGTAGGCAGGTGATGGTTGGCACCCGTGTTAGGTTCTAACCCAAGAAACTGTTTCGGTATGATGATGAGAGGGGTGATTAAAAATTTTCAAAGGCGCTTTCATGGGTATCAAAGGTATTAAAAAGGGAGGTAAACCCCGCAAGATCAAATACGTTTTTTGCCTTTCCTTTTAACCCCACAAGACGTAAATCGCCGCTATTCTTTCCCAGCCTTGTCTTTGCGTTTATTAACGCGCTAAGGCCCGCGCTGTCTAAGTAATCGACATGAGTCAGGTCTACTATCACCTTAAAACTGTTGTTATTCATATGCACGTCAATAATCTTGGTAATCTCTTCCGCGGTATAGCTATCAATCTGGCCCTCAAGTTCCAGTAATGCTATATCTTCTGTGCCTTTAAGTTCTATTTCAAGAGCTCCTATAAGTCCAACTACTTTCTTCTTCATGATTTATCTCTTATATGTAAAAGCTATGTGCTCTTATGAAAATTTTGGATTTCTTCCGCAATGATTTGCTCTGCTTCGCTCTTGCGTACTATTGTTCCGGTGGAGCTTCGCAGGAGCTTTTACGATTCCTTCGTAGCCGCACCGGGCTATAAGTATTCAACAGCGAAGAAGAATGGTGCCGAGAGTGGGAGTTGGCGCCATTCGTCTCGGCTCGCTTTTAAGGCTCGCCAGGAGACTGCGGGTCGGCCACTCGCTTTGCTGTCGTTTACTCAACTTCGTTCGTGCACTATTCCTCGCTATTCACCCTTCGACTTGATTGCTTCGCAAGCCTCGCTCAGGACTTCCGTTGGTCGCTCGCTCGCAAAGCTCTCTTCAATTCCCATGATGCGTTGGTGCCGAGAGTGGGAGTTGAACCCACACAATCTTGCGATTAACGGCTTTTGAGGCCGCCGCGTCTGCCAGTTCCGCCATCTCGGCTTGATGCTAAATAAGTAAATATTTATCTTTGTAACTAAGCACAATTATTATAGTTAGCATATTTTAATAAAAAAGCACAAATATTACGCTATTTTGTATATATTTGTTGTAATACACTATAAATAAATAGCTTATGGCAAAAAAGCCATATTTTTTCAAAGAAAGGGTTCTTATTTCTTGACTTTTTAAGTCTTATATCTTAATATACTTATACATACTTAGATTTAATATCACGGTGAGCAGCCTTTTATTCGTTGTGCGTCGTGCGTATATCGTATTACGTTAAACTTACACGCAATACGCACCACGCAGTACAAAATACGAAATTGGTGGAGCTGAGGGGGCTTGAACCCCTGACCCCTTGCATGCCATGCAAGTACTCTTCCAACTGAGCTACAGCCCCAAAAGATTAAAAGTTTAACGGAATTATAGCACCATAATTATATATTGTCAACTTACAACTTAAGGTTTAGAGCATAGAATGAAAATATGCGTATAGGAGTCCATGTATCCATAGCAGGCAGTGTCGATGAAGCAATAGACAGGGCCGCTGCATTAGGATGCGAGACTATCCAAATATTTTCCAGAAACCCAAGAGCCTGGAAATCGAAACCACTTGAAGAGGCGCAGGTTAAGAGCTTTAAAAAGAAGCGCTTGCAATATAAAATATATCCGGTCTTGGTTCATATACCTTATCTTATAAACCTGGCAAGCCCCAAAGAGAGGCTCTGGAGAATATCCATAAACGCGTATATTGAAGATATAAAAAGAACCGACCTGCTAGGCGCGGAATATTTTGTAACGCATTTAGGGGCACATACAGGTTCAGGTATAGAAGCGGGGTTAAAGAGGTTTTGCCAGGGGCTTAGTGCTGTTATTAAGAAAGCAAAACCAGAAACAATGATCCTGCTGGAGACATGCGCGGGAGCGGGTACATCCTTAGGTGGCAGGTTTGAGCATATTAGATACATACTGGATAATGTAAAAAGTGAGAAAATAGGTGTTTGTTGGGATACGTGCCATTTATTCGCGGCAGGATATGATATCAAAACCTCAAAGGGACTGGACAACACTATTAAGGAGTTTGAAAAAAAAGTAGGGTTAAGGTATCTGCGGGCTATTCATCTCAATGACGCGAAAAAACCCATTGGTTCAGGCCTTGACAGGCATGAGCATATAGGTAAGGGGATGATAGGCAAAGATGGTATGAGAAGGATCTTAAGCCACCCTAAACTTAAGGACCTTCCATTTATCATGGAAACCCCAAAAGAGAGTGAAGGGGATGACTTGAAAAACATAAAGACGGCTAGGAGGCTTGCCTCTTTAGCCACAGGAAAGCACAGGTAGAATGACGGAAAAACTTTACCCATTTGATTCTATAGAGAAGAAGTGGCAGGGATATTGGAAAGATATCAAGCTTTTTAATATGGATCCTAAGAGCGATAAGGAGAAGTATTATTGCCTTGTCATGTTTCCGTATCCATCAGGCAAACTCCATGTGGGCCATGGCAGAAACTATATCATAGGCGACGCTGTTGTACGCTACAAGATCATGAAAGGTTATAATCTTCTCTCTCCTATGGGGTGGGACGCGTTTGGCCTGCCCGCGGAAAATGCCGCGATAAAAAACGGACTGCACCCAAGAGAATCTACCTTTAATAATATCACTGTAATGAAACAGCAGCTTGCGCAATGGGGGATAGGTTATGACTGGCCACGGGAAGTGACTTCGTGCATGCCGGATTATTACAAATGGACGCAATGGATATTTCTAAAATTGTTTGAGAAGGGGCTCGCTTACAAGAGAAAGGCAGCAGTAAACTGGTGCCCATCCTGTAAGACCGTCCTGGCGAATGAGCAGGTTGTAGATGGTGCTTGTGAGCGTTGTGAAACAAAGGTGATTGAAAAGGACCTTGAGCAATGGTTTTTTAAAATAACAGATTACGCGCAAAGGCTCCTGGATGATATAGCCACTTTGAGAGATTGGCCTGAAAGAGTCAAGACAATGCAAGGCAACTGGATAGGAAAAAGTACAGGCGTTAATATAGATTTTCCTGTAGATGGTGATGATATAACGCTGACCTGTTATACGACAAGGGTGGATACAATCTTCGGGGCTACATATATGGTGCTGGCTCCTGAGCACCCATTGATAGGCAGGCTTATTGAGAATAGCCCTGATAAGAAGAAGATATTATCTTTTATAACTAAGGTAAGACAGGAAGAGAAGGTTACACGCCAGGCGGCAGAGTCTGAGAAAGAAGGTATCTTTACCAACAGATATGTTATAAACCCCGTAAATAATAAAAAGATACCCTTATGGATTGCAAATTATGTATTAATGGAATACGGGACAGGCGCTATTATGGCTGTCCCCGCGCATGATGAGAGAGATTTTGAGTTCGCGAAGAAATACAAGCTTGATATCAAGGTTGTTATTGACAATCCTAAAGAGAGCCTTAGCCCATCTGGTATGACAAGCGCTTATATCAAAGATGGGGTTATGATAAACTCTGAGATGTTTAATGAGCTTAGTAATAGAGAGGCCATGGAAAAGATAGCCAACTGGATGGAGAAGGAGAAGATAGGTAAAAGGGCTGTCCATTTTAAGCTTCGTGACTGGTTGATATCAAGGCAACGTTATTGGGGCGCGCCTATTCCTATTGTATATTGTGATAAGTGCGGGATTGTCGCTATTCCGGAAGATGAGCTCCCCGTGCTTTTACCGGAAGATGTTAGTTTTTCTAATAAGAACAAGCTAGATCCGGCAAAGCCAGCGGATACCACCGGTCGAGAGCTTCACGGCCAGTCTCCGTTAGCGGGTTCAGAGGATTTTGTTAACGCGATATGCCCTAAGTGTAAAGGCAAGGCAAGACGCGAGACAGATACTATGGACACCTTTGTGGATTCAAGCTGGTATTATATGCGTTACCTCTCCCCGGCAGATAGCAGGAAGCCATTTGATAAGGCCCTTGTGAATAAATGGCTCCCTGTTGACCAGTATATAGGCGGCGTAGAACACGCGATACTGCATCTTCTATACTCCAGGTTTATTACTAAGGTATTATGTGATTTAGGGTTTGTGGATTTTAACGAGCCGTTTAAGGCACTTTTTACACAAGGTATGATTATAAAAAATGGCGCGAAGATGTCTAAATCAAAAGGCAATGTTGTCTCACCTGATACCCTTATAAAGAAATATGGCACAGACACTATAAGGCTCTACACATTGTTTATCGGGCCCCCGGAAAAAGACGCGGAGTGGAATGACAGGGCTGTTGAAGGCGCTTATCGTTTCTTAGGACGCCTCTGGAGATTGGTGGATAAGGTATCTAAGGATCCGAAGGCTGGATATCAGGCAAAGAGTAATAAGGGCCTTGAACGTAAGATTCATCAGACAATAGAGAAGGTTACAAGGGATATTGAGGGAGATTTTAAATTTAATACAGCTATAAGCGCGGTAATGGAGCTTGTAAATGCCGCTTACCTGGTTTTGGATAAAGAGCGATCTGTTTCAGTCAAGGAAGCCGCGAAGACAGCTGTTATTCTTATGGCGCCTTTTGTACCTCATGTAGCAGAGGAGTTATGGCAGAAACTTGGACAGAGCCCCAGTATATTTCATTATCCGTGGCCCGAGTATAGCAAGGCTAAAATTGAAGAGGATACATTAACTTTGCCTGTTATGATAAATAACAAGCTTCGTTCAAGGGTAACGGTTGATGCAACTGCTTCTGAGGAAAGCATAAGAAAAGTAGTTTTAGCTGATAGCAAGGCCATGGATTGGATACGTGATAGCAAGATTAAAAAATTTATAGTAGTGCCAAAGAGGCTGGTAAATATTATTATATAGCTGATAACCTGATTCTAGAGGAGAATATATGGCAAAGACCAAAACAGTAAAAAAGAATAGAATAAAGAAACGTGTAAAGAAGTCTGTAAAGAAAGCCCTAAAGAAAAAATCTATTAAGCCTAAAAAGACAAAGGCTGTTAAGAAGGTAGGGGCCAAGGCAGCCTTGAAAAAAGGAAGGCCCAAGGCGGCACAACAGAAGAAGGCAGTACCAATGGCAAAGCTGTTGCTGCCCTTGGGCAAAATAAAAGAGATATTCCGTACGCGTTATGGTTTCTTTTTATACGATGGTTCGGAATTTGTGATAAATACTCCTGAGACCCCATCTCCCTGGTCTAACATTCTGACAAACGGAGATTATGGTATGGTTATATCGCAATCAGGTTGCGGCTTGAGTTTTCAGAAAGGTATTGGCAACAGGGTTACGAGATGGAACCAGGATAATAATAGTGAAAATTCCGGCAAGTTTATTTATATAAGAGATAACCAGACTCAGGATTATTGGTCCGCCGCATGGAAACCGGTGTGCAAGGTGCCGGAATTTTATGAGGTAAGGCATGGCATAGGTTATACTAATATAAGTTCAAAGAATAATGGTATAATCTCAAGTCTCATCTATTATGTCGCGGCGGATGAGCCTGTTGAGATATGGCAGGTACGCATAAAAAACACAACAGACGAGCCCAGATTCTTGAGTGTTTTCAGCTACCTGGAATGGGATTTCGCCACACCTTCAGGCAACAGGGAATACAACAAGCTCTTTATAGATACAGAGTACGACGCAAATCTGTCAGCGATTTTGGCTAAAACCCCTGAAGACGAATACGCGTTTCACTCAGTTAATCATACAGTCCAGACTTTTACATGCGGCCGTAGCGCGTTCTTGGGTATGTATCGGGATGTTTCTAATCCCAGATGTGTTGAAAAGGGGATGTGTTTTGAGGAACAAGGCAGGTATAATGACCCCGCGGCAGCCTTGCAGGTTGAGGTTGAGCTTCCACCCAATGGTGAAAAAGAGTTGCTTTTTACCGTTGGAAAATGCGGCCAGCATAAAGACGCGCAAAAGATTATAAAAAAATACAAGAATATAAAGGTCACGGAAGAAGAATTTTCAAGAACAGGACATCGATGGACTATAAGGCTGGGTAATTTTCATATAACTACGCCTGATGAGGGCGCGAATATCCTGACGAATAAATGGTTTCGCTATCAAGCGATGTCAGCGGGTTTAACATCTTTTGGGTCCTGTTATAAACCCGGCGGCCAGGTAGGTTTCAAGGACTATCTTGTAAATGGGCTTATCCTGCTCTCAATAAATCCTAAACATCATCGTCAGTTTATTCTGGATGCCGCTGAAAAGCAGTTTGAAGATGGATCTGTAATAGATAAATGGGATCCTAAAAGCGGCAAGGGGGTAAGGTCGGAATCTCTTGAGGCGCCTTTATGGCTGGTATATTCATTGTGTGGATACCTTAAAGAGACCTATGATATGCAGGTTTTGGATGAGGAGATAAAATTCCAGGATGGAATTAAAAAGAGCCTTTTTATACATTGCAAACAAGCTGTAAACAGGGCACTTCATTCTATTGGCAAAAGAGGCCTTCCGCCTGTAGCTTTTGGTGATCATATTGAGAAGCTTGATGGCATGGTTAATCATGCCAAGGGTGAGTCTGTGTGGCTTGCCCAGTTCTTGATATACCTGCTCTCAGAGTTTCTTGTTATATGTCGTTTAAAGAATGATAAAGAGGCTGTTGCTGATTATGAGAATAGGTTGAAGAAATTGGAAGAGAAAGTCAGCAAAATGGCATTGGATAACGATAGATTTGTTGGCGTGCTCTCACATGGAGGCAAGGGGATAGGTATATCAAAGGGAAAGAACGCGCAGCTCTTTCTGGATACGCAGGTTTGGGCTGTTCTATCAGGTATTTGCCCCGCGGATCAGGCCGCGACTATTATGGATAAAGTCAATGAGGATCTTTATAAGGAGCACGGGCCTATCATGATCTCGCCTTCGTTTTCAGAGCCCAGAGAAGAGGTAGGGACAATGAGTAAGCTACCCAAGGGGGTAATGGAGAACGCGGGTATAAGCGTTGAGTCAGCCTGCTGGGCCATATGGGCCGAGGCAAAACTTGGCCGCGCGCAGAAGGCGTGGAGCATATACTCTAAACTGGATCCAGTTGACAGGTCTCATAAATCTGATATATATAAATTGGAACCATTTGTATCCTGCGCTTATGTAGATGGACCTGATTCGCTTACGAGCGGGCTTGCCAGAGAATCATGGTATAACCGTAATGGTTATTGGATGTTCAAGGTAATGACAGAGGAGATATTAGGCATAAAACCTACACATGAAGGGCTTCTTATCTCACCTTGTATACCCAGCAGATGGAAGCTTTTCAAGGTAAAGAGGGCATTTCGTAATGCTTATTATACTATTGAGGTTATAAATCCACGTTACGTATCACAAGGTATAGCGGAAGTGATTATTGATGGTAAAAAGGTAAAATCAAACCTTATACCTGCTTTCGGAGATGACAAGAGGCACCATGTAAAAGTAATCATGGGTAAGCCTAAGCAGTAACCTCGTATTGCGTATATCGTATTACGTATTGCGTTAAAAATCCTTTATGTGATGCCTGCCTCGCCACCTGTGTGCAGGCCGGCAGGCGCAATACGCACAACGCAATACGCACAATGATAACAATGACATACCAGTCGCGTACTTACAGAAGCTATACAGAATCAGATGATTTGACTTCCTTTAAGGTAGCTGTTTCCCAAACTGACCTTTTTATCTCAGCGGATAGTAGCTTAAAAAAAGAGGCTAAAGAGTCTATCGCGAGATTAAGGAGCAGTATTGAGGAGTATATAAGTGTATATCCGAACTTCGCGGATACACTTATGCCTGTCGCATACGACAAGAACGCACCGCCTATTGTAAAGAGTATGATAAGAGCGGCTGAAAGTTGTAATACCGGCCCAATGGCCGGGGTTGCCGGAGCTATAGCGGAAGGTGTTGGTAAGGACCTGCTACTCTCCAGCACTCAGGTTATTATTGAAAACGGCGGGGACATATTTATAGCGTCAAAGGTACCACGCGTAGTGGGCCTTTACGCGGGAAAATCAAAGTTTTCTAAGAAGGTAGGTATCAGTATTGAACCAAAGGATACACCCTGTGGTATATGCACCTCGAGCGCTACTGTAGGCCATAGCCTGAGTTTTGGCAGGGCAGACGCTGTTGTTGTATTATCACCCTCCGCGCCGCTCGCGGACTGTTGCGCTACAGCGCTCTGCAATAGGGTAGCCGACAGAGATGATATTAAAAGCGTGATAAACTACGGAAAAAAGATAAAAGGGATTAAAGGCATATTGGTAGTTATTGGTGATGCGCTAGGGGCCTGGGGAAGTGTGAAATTGGTTGATATTTGATAGCAGGGAGTGTATAATTCGTATTGCGTATATCGTATTGTGTATTGTGTTTTTATATATCACACAATGCACATGGCGACATGCTATAAACATATTATTAATTAATATAGATTTTAAAATATGTTATGGAGGTGAGATATATGAAGAAGAAAAGAATAGTATTACATTTTCCGCATAAACTTATAGATAAGCCCATAGCGTATAACCTGGTTAAGGATTATAACCTGGTTTTTAATATACTCCAGGCTAAGATTACGCCTAATGAAAAAGGGCTCATGGTACTTGAACTGAGCGGTTGCGACAAAAACTACGCGCAGGGCATAAAGTTTTTGCAGGAGCAGGGTATTAAGGTTGAGACCTTAAGCAAAGACGTGCGTAGAAATGATAAACGCTGTACACAATGCGGTGCCTGTGTCGCGGTTTGCCCGACAGGGGCATTATATGTAAACAGGGAGACTATGGAGGTAATATTTGATATTGAAAAGTGTATTGCCTGCGAATTATGTGTTCCTGCCTGTCCCCCACGCGCAATGGAAGTGAAGCTTTAATGGAAATAGTGAAAAAGACTACTAAGGCAAGATCAAAGAAGCCGTCATATAAGAGGCAGATAGAGACGCTTGCGAAGGTAAGCGAGGCTATTGCCTCCAGCCTTTATCTTGAGGATATACTTAAACTTATAGTATCGGTTACAGCAGAGGTAATGAATTCTAAGATCTGTTCTCTAATGCTTCTTGACCAGGCGACAGGCCTGCTTGCTGTTAAGGCTACGCAATCTATTAGCGAGGCATATAATAAGAAGCCTGGTTTAATGCTTGGAAAAGGTGTTGCCGGTAAGGCAGCGCTTACAGGAAAGCATATTATTGTAGAGGATGTCAGGACAGATCCAATGTATAATAATGTGAATATCGCGAAACGAGAAGGCCTATGCTCTCTTTTATGTGTTCCTCTAAAGGTAAAAGGTAGGGTGATAGGTGTATTAAATATTTACACATCAGAGCCGCATGATTTTACGAAATCTGAGATTGGGGTAATGACCGCTGTAGCTAATCAGGCAGCGATAGTCATTGAAAATTCCCAGCTTCTTGTGAAGACAAAGGTTATACAGGAAGAGCTTGCGTCCCGAAAGATTATAGACCGCGCAAAAGGTATATTAATGAAGACACAAGGCTATACAGAGGATGATGCTTTTCGCAGGATACAAAAGCTCGCGATGAACACTCGCCGTCCAATGAAGGAGATCGCGGAAGCGATTATATTGGCACAACGCATAGGATAAAAACTAGGGACAGGCTAGTTTTTTAGTTTTTCTAGTTTTTACGATAATGAAAACATACGACATAATAATTATTGGAGCCGGGCACGCGGGATGCGAGGCAGCGCTTGCTGGCGCGCGCATAGGATGTAAGAGCCTTCTTATTACTATGGATAAGAAAAGAATAGCGTGTATGCCTTGTAATCCATCAATAGGCGGTATAGGCAAGGGGCAGATGGTCAAAGAGATAGATGCCTTAGGCGGTGAGATGGCAAAGGCAACTGACGCTACAGGAATACAATTTAAGTTATTGAATAGAAGCCATGGCCCTGCGGTATGGTCATCCCGCGCTCAGGTTGACCGCCATAAGTATTCTGAGTATATGCAGCAAAGGATATTATTACAGGATAATCTGGATGTTATAGAGGACGAGGCATCTGATATTGTTGTAAGCGGATCCAACATAACGGGCGTAAAGACCATAAAGAACGGTTTTATAAGATCAAAATCTGTTGTAGTGGCCGCAGGCACATTTCTTAACGGCATTATCCATATTGGCCTAAAGAACAGGCCCGGAGGCTCTTATGATGAGTCCGCGTCAATCCCCTTAAGCAGGTCTTTGAAGATGTTAGGATTTGAAATAGGAACCCTTAAGACAGGTACTACTCCACGCCTGAAAAGGGATAGCCTGGATTTCTCAAAACTAATACCCCAGTATGGCGATAGCGTGCCCGAGCCTTTCTCATTTTCAACACAAACAACGATAAAGAATAGTATTATTTGCCATATAACCCAGACTAATTTCAGCACCCACTCGATAATAAAGGATAATCTGGATAAATCGCCGCTATATACGGGTATTATAAAATCTACGGGGGTTAGGTATTGCCCCTCGATAGAGGATAAGGTTGTAAAGTTCTCCAGTAGAGAGAGTCACCAGATATTCCTTGAGCCTGAAAGCATGAGCACTGACTGGTACTATCCGAATGGTTTGGCTACGAGTCTTCCTGAAGATGTGCAGGAAGATATGCTTCATTCTATACAAGGCCTGGAGAATGCTGAGATAATAAGGCCGGGATATGGCATAGAGTATGAGTTTATCCAGCCTACAGAACTTTTTGCTAGCCTTCAGACAAAAAAGATTACAGGCCTCTTCTTTGCTGGACAGATAAATGGGACCACAGGATATGAGGAGGCAGCTGCCCAGGGCCTTGTCGCGGGTATCAACGCAGCTCTTTTATCAAAGGAAAAGCCCCCTTTTACACTAAAGCGCACAAACAGTTATATAGGTGTACTTATAGATGACCTGGTAACAAAAGGCACGGACGAGCCATACCGCATGTTTACATCAAGGGTTGAGCACAGGCTTCTTATAAGGGAAGATAACGCTGATCTGCGCTTGAGGGGTTATGGATATGATTTAGGATTGATAAACAAAACTGAACTTGATCAAGTGAAAAAGAAGAAAGAGAGTATAGATACTACAATAAAATATCTGGATAGTCAGAGGATAAACCCCTCCAGGCAGATAAATAATATCCTGGATAGTTTAGGTACCTCCGGAATCAACAAAGTCGTATCCGCGTCAGGCCTGCTGAGAAGGCCGCAGATAAAATACCAGGATCTTAAAGAGCTTGGTATCATATCGGAACTCCTTCCTGCTGGATGCGAAAGAACCGTTGAGTTGATTATCAAATACGAAGGCTTTGTAAAGAGGCAGGCCGCTAGCATAAAGAAGATGGAAGACATTGAAAAGATAAAGATGCCGCAGATAATAGATTTTTCAAGGATACCAGGGCTCTCTCTTGAGATAATTGAAAAGCTTGATAAGATAAGGCCCCTTACGCTTGGCCAGGCCTCTCGTATCTCTGGCGTAACCCCCGCGGCTGTAATGCTGCTTATAGTTTACCTTAAAAAATATAGATTAAGTAACAAGTGACGCCGACTCTTAAATGAGCCATATGTACGCAGGTTTAACAGCCTTTGACTGAAGCTAATCCGCTTCTATAATGCCCTGTATTTTGCAAGAGCCTGCTTGACAGGGGCTCTTAAGGTTTATATAATATAAAAAATGTTTATACAGCTAATAATATTCTTAATTGGCATAGCCCTGTTGTACATATGCGGCATGTTGTTTGTGTACGGTTCTACTGATACAGCACATATATTTAATATCAGGCCGCTTATAGTCGGTGTTGTAATTATAGCCTTTGCCACATCCGCGCCTGAATTTTGTGTAAGTTCTTTAGCGGCTATAAAAAATAGCAGTAATCTCGCGATAGGCAATATTGTGGGTAGCTGTATATGTAACATTGGCATGGTGCTTGGGCTTTCAGCGATTATTAGGCCTATTAAGGTTGATGCCTCTATACTGCGTCGCGAAGTGCCTATACTCTTGACCGCTACAGTGGCACTATTCTTAGCTTGCCTTGATTTTAAGATAAGCCGCTTAGAAGCGGGCCTATTTCTTATAGGGTTTTTTCTTTTTATTTATTACTGTGTAAGGAACGCAAAGGCAGAGGCATATGATTCTGCCCCATTGACTGATAAACCGCTTTCAAGGGTAAGGCCCTTTGTTTATCTTGTCCTTGGCGGCATAGGGCTTTTATCGGGGGCGTATATTGTTGTTAATTCAGCGGTAATCATGGCAAGGCATTTTGGAATAAGTGAACTTGTTATAGGATTGACCGTATTAGCTATAGGGACCTCATTGCCGGAGCTTGTTGCTTCATTGATTGCGTCACAACGAGGAGAAGGTGATATAAGTATAGGCAATGTAATAGGCAGCAACCTTTTTAATATATTGGGGATAATAGGTATTGTATGCCTTATCAGGCCTGTTTTTATCGATCAGAGTGTTATTATGTTAAGCCTGCCGCTTCTCTTGATATATACTCTCACGTTGGTGCCAATAATTAAAACAGGATTTAGGATAAGTAGAGCGGAAGGGGTAGTACTCTTGTCGGGTTACCTTGTCTACTTAGGCCTTCTTTTTAAGAGATGAATAAATGCAAACATATAGATTGTAACCAACGCCCGCTTAGCCTCTCGGAATATTGCTGGAGGCATATTGAGAATAAGGAAGAATATCGCCGGATATTGACTGATCATATATCAGCGTCTAATTCAATTAAGGGGTTTTACCTGAGGCGGCTTGAATTCCCGGATGCCCAATGGCAGAGCATAGACGCTCAAGAGGTCGACCTCGCCGCCGCGGATCTTTCAGGCGCTAACCTTACCGCCGCTAATCTTAAAGGGGCAAACCTTACAGGCGTAAACCTTAAAAAAGCGGATCTGGCTAGTATAGATTTTGATGAGACGCATTTATTGAAATGTAATTTGTCAGGCGCGCGTTTATGGAGCGCGGTGATAAAAGATTCAAACCTTGCCGAGGCAAACCTGCAGGAGTCAGATTTTCTAAAGGCTACTTTCTCTAATGTTAAATTTTGGCACGCAAAACTACATAACGCGAAGTTTATTACAAGGAACAGTTTTGTTGGAAAGAACCCGATTGATGAAAAGGGCCTATTATCAGCCAGCGAGGCATACAGGAACCTCAAGCAGTATTTTATAGCAAATGGCAGGTATGATGATTCGAGCTGGGCGCATTTCAAGGAAAGGCAGCTTGAAAGAAGGCAGCTTTTTAAGGGCAAAAAGTTATTATACTTACCGTCGCTGATTATGGCATTATTATGCGGTTATGGTGAAAAACCCTATAGGGTTATCGTTTCGTCAGCGGCTCTTGTTTTTATCTATAGCATCATTTATTCAGTCTTGGATATTCTTAAGGCATCCTCCGAGCATGCCAGTGTAAACGGGTTTAATATCTGGGATTATATATATTTTAGTATAGTTACATTTACAACAGTAGGCTTCGGGGACCTCTCTCCTAAAATGGTGCCTCTCTTTCAGATGCTTGTTAGCTCAGAGGCGTTTGTCGGCGCCTTTATGATGGGACTTTTTGTTTTCACATTGGCTCGCAAATATACAGCGCGCTAAAACGAGAGCTTGCTGATTAATGGAGGATATTATGTTGAAAAAAAGAATAGATGATGATTTAATAGGCGCGCAAAAGAGCAAGGATGCTGTGAAGGTTTCAACCCTCAGGCTTCTAAAGGCAGCTATACATAATACCTTGATAGCGAAAAAAGATAAACTTAAGGAAGAGGATATTATTACGGTTATTAAAAGAGAGGCAAAACAGCGCAAGGATTCCATGGAAAAATTCAAACAGGGCAATCGCCAGGATTTAGTTGAGAAAGAAGATGCTGAATTAGGTATATTAAAGGCCTACCTTCCTGAAGAGATGCCCCCTGAAGAACTACTTCTTATTGTAAGAGAATCGATTACTGAAGCGGGTGCGTTGGGCCCTAAGGATATGGGTAAGGTTATCAAGCTTGTACTTGCCAGGGTTAAGGGCGGCGCTGATGGAAAAAGAGTAAGCGAGATGGTCAATAAAGAGCTCGCGAAGCCAAATAAGGATTGATGTAATGCTTAAAAAGGCGGGAAGAAGGCATACAGAAATTTTTTCTTTTATAATCTGTGTAATCACGCTGTCTTTCGCGTTGAACAGGTATTCTGTTTTAAGGCATACAGGAACACTCATGCTTTTGGCGCCTTTTTGCGCGGGCCTTCTCGCTTTCTTTTTCCAGCTATTTGTAGACAAGAGGCCCCTTATTACGCTTTACTCTAAGAGCTATCCGTACCGCAAGCTCAAGCCCTATGGGTGGCTTAGCGCTTTTTTAATCTTTGAGTTTATACTCGTCTGGGGGCTTTACACTAAACAGATATTACTCCTTGGTGAGGATCTTTTTCTTGTTACCATCCTGTTTATCGGGGTAATAGTATATTATCATCTATTTGTCAGGATGAAGGTAAGCCTGCGTTTTGTTTTTCTTGCTATTATAGTTCCTTTGCTGGCGGCAGGTACGGCTCTTGGGCTTGGCAGCTATTTCAAGATATTGCAATTTGTAATACCCGGTAACAAGATAGGCAATATTGTATTTTTTAATTCCTTGTATTGGATATTCTTATCAATATTCTTCCAGGTGGTATGCGAGGAGCCGGCATTTAGAGGTTACCTTATGCAAAAGCTGCTTTATAAGGGTGAGCTTTTTGCTATACTGGTTTCATCCGCGTGCTACTGTATATGGCGTATCCCTTTTAGCCTATTTATAGCATCCAGCCCGCAGGAGATAGCGGTGCTTTTTTGCGGAAATTTTATTACAGGAGCGATATTCGCGTTACTTTTTGTAAAGGCGAGAAATCTTCTTGTTGCCATACTCTGTCATGGCATTATATCAGGGCTTGGTATGAGTTTTTTTGCCTCCAGTGTAAACCCGGGCATAATGCAATATATGAATTTTTTAATACCTTCCGCTAGAATACAGCTTTTAAGCATCTGGTTTGCCTGCCTGCTTGCAGGCCTTATATTCCTTACCCTTATTCCGCGCAAAAAACTCTATACCCATTAGAGTTGTTGTGCCTTAAGCGTATTATCACACTGGTTTTCATTTTTGTTTGCATATAATCTGTTTTTGATGTATCATATTGTAATTATAAAATAGGCCTTTGGCACGCTATTTCACTTTTTATATTTGAACCTGTCAAATTCCTATAACATATAGATAAGGAGTACCTTGTATGGCTAAGCATAAATTATTAAACATGTGGATGAGAAAATGCGTAAAATTGTGTAAGCCCGATAAAGTAGTGTGGATTGACGGCACAGAAGGTATGCGAAAGAGGCTGGAGAGACAGGCCTGTTCTACCGGTGAAATGGAGCGGCTCAATCAGAAGAAGATGCCAGGATGTGTATTGCACCGCACCGCGTTAAATGACGTGGCACGCACAGAGAACCTTACCTTTATATGCACCCCTAATAAAAAAGACGCGGGCCCTAATAATAACTGGATGTCTCCGAAAGAGGCGTATAAGAAGGGAAGCAAGATATTCTCCGGTTCTATGCGAGGGCGAACAATGTATGTTATCCCTTTTTCAATGGGCCCTATAGGTTCACCTTTTAGCAAGATAGGTGTTGAGATAACAGATAGTATATATGTTGTGCTAAATATGTATATAATGACACGGGTAGGTAACAAGGTCCTGAAGGCCCTGGGAGAGGATGGCGAGTTTACAAAATGCCTGCATGGCAAGGCAGGCCTTGATATAAAAAGACGATTAATATTGCATTTACCAAAAGATAATACCATATGGAGTGTTGGGTCAGGATACGGTGGTAATGTTCTTTTAGGCAAGAAATGCCTCGCGCTTCGTATCGCTAGTTACCAGGCGCAGAAAGAGGGCTGGATGGCAGAGCATATGCTTATATTAGGCATAGAGCAGCCTAACGGACATATAGAATATATAGCAGCCGCGTTTCCAAGCGCGTGTGGCAAGACCAATCTCGCGATGCTTATACCGCCAAAAGGCCTGCAAGGAAAAGGTTATAAGGTCTGGACCGTTGGTGACGATATAGCGTGGATGCGCCCTGATTCTGATGGTAAGCTATGGGGAATAAATCCTGAATGGGGGTTCTTTGGTGTCGCGCCGGGAACGAATTCAGAGACAAATCTAAACGCGATGAAGACTATTAGGAAGAATACAATCTTTACGAATGTGCTTTTAAAGCCGGATAAGACTGTATGGTGGGAGGATGGTGATGAGGCTCCTCCAAAACACGGTATAGACTGGAGAGGCGCCGAGTGGGAACCCGGTATGCTAGATGATGCAGGTAATGTCTTAAAAGGGGCGCATCCAAACAGCCGCTTTACATCCCCGGCTATGCAATGCCCATCTATATCATACCGATTAGAGCAGCATCATGGAGTTCCTATATCAGCTATTATATTTGGGGGCCGAAGGGCGCACCTGGCGCCACTTGTTTACGAGTCTTTTTCGTGGCAGCACGGTGTCTATGTAGGTGCGACTATGGCTTCAGAGCGCACAGCCGCTCAGTACGGAAAACAGGGTGAGGTGCGCCGTGACCCCATGGCAATGCTTCCCTTCTGCGGTTATGATATGGCAAAGTATTTTAAACACTGGATTGACATGGAACAGAAACTTGTCAGCCCCCCTAAAATTTTTCATGTTAATTGGTTTCGCCAGGATAAAAATGGTAAATTTTTATGGCCGGGTTTTAGCGAAAATCTACGGGTACTTGAGTGGATACTTAAGCGTTGTAATAATGATGTAAAGGCGCGTAAAACACCTATAGGTTTCGTGCCTTATTTGGAAGATATAGACCGCACAGGGATAAACTTTAGTAAAGATAAGCTTAAGGACCTCTTTTCAATCGATTCCAAAGAGTGGTCGCGGGAGCTTAAGGACCATAGCAAATTCTTTGCTCAATTTGGCGCTAACCTGCCGGTAGGGATAAAGAAAGAATACCTGGCATTAAAAAAACGATTTGGTTTTTAAATGGCTATATTAGATGTTGTAAAATATCCAGACCCAATTCTTCGAAAGAGATGCTCTGATGTTAAGGCTGTTGACGCTGAAATTAAGAGACTGCTCGACGATATGGCCATGACTATGTATGCTGTAGGCGGGGTAGGCCTGGCAGCGCCTCAAGTAGGACTTGATGTGCGCCTTATTGTGATTGATGTTGGTTTAGGCCTGTTGAAGTTGGTAAACCCAAAGATAGTAAAGAGCGAAGGCTACTCCACGATAGAAGAAGGATGTCTTTCCGTTCCGAATGTTTTTGTTAAAATAAAGAGAAGGGCCAAGCTTACTGTTTCGGCGCTGAATGATTCAGGCAAACCCGAACTTATAAAAGCGGAGGGCCTGCTCGCTCACGCGTTTGGGCAGGAGATAGACCATATCAACGGAAAGCTTATTATAGATTATTTACCGTTTTACAGAAGGCTCTTCGCGAAATAGCTGCCTTTTAAAGCTATTGTTTTACGCATTATTTTGAGGAAGCGGATATTATTATATGCTATATTAATATAGTAAACAAATTAAACTATGAAAAGATGCCAAAAATGTTCGATAAAATATTCCGAGATGTGGAATATCTGCATGGTATGCGGTTCTCCCCTTACGTCTGATACTGTCCTATCAAAGGTTTTTACCAAAAATCGTCAAAGCGCAGGATATCTTTTTCCGATCATGGAAAAGAGCATTGAGCAATCAAGCGTGCTTTTTCTTTATTTCGATACAGACCTGAAGCTTATAATGTGTAATAAGGCTATAGAGCAGATAACAGGTTATAGCAGGAGAGAGATATTCAAGGGTGATTGGCAGAAACTTTTTTTTGGAAAAAACCAGTCAAAAAAAGATATATTTAAAGCGGTACTGCAAAGCTGTTTTTCCAGTATTAAGGGCCGCGCTTATGAAGGTTCTATTGTACGAAAAGACGGCGTAGAGCGTGCTTTCTCCTGGTCCAATACAGTCATTGCGGATGTAACAGGTAAACCGCAGGGAATTTTTTGCATAGCGGATGATATTACAGAATATAAGTTCGCGAGAAATGATATAGCAGCGTGTTCTGAACATCTCAAGGATATATTTGCCAGCATAAAGGACTACGCTCTGATAACTACTAATATTGCGAATAAGATCACATATTATGGTGAGAGCGCTACAGCGCTTTTCCGCTGGGACGCGGATGTAATACTTAAGGATATCGGCCTATTATTCCCGCCTGATCAAGGGGCCAGCCTGATAGGCAAGATAAAGCGTAATATTACAATAAACGGTAACTTTGAGGAAGAGCTTATATTATTGCGGGCGAATAAGAGTGAATTTCCAGCCATGCTTTTGGTCAGTGCTATTATAAACTCGGATAATCAAGTATCCGGTTATTTGTATATTATAAGGGATGTAACTGAACGAAAGAGGATAGAGGCGCAGATGATACAAAGCGAGAAGATGGCGGCTATGGGCCAACTTGCCGCTGGCGTTGCTCACGAGATAAATAACCCCCTTCTTGTAATCTTAGGTAGGATAGACATGTTTGACATGGACCAGGAAGAATTATCGCCTTCGGTTAAAAAGACGATAGATATCATAGCGGCCCAGGCAAAACGCATGAGGGTTATTGTGGATAGGCTGCTCTCTTATTCGCATAAAAAACCTGTTTGCAAAGATATTGTTGAGATTAATGATATACTAAAGACCATACCCCAATTGGTTGCTTATTATCCGGAATTTCATAAGATCAAGTGGGAGGAGGACCTCCGTGAGCACCCCACGAAAATAAAAGGGGATTTTAATCAATTGCAGGAAGTTTTTTTAAACCTCGCTATCAATGCTTGTCAGGCAATGCCTGATGGCGGTACGCTTACTATCAGTTCATCAAAACCGGATGAAGAATCCGTATGTGTCGGAGTTGAGGATACGGGAGCAGGCATACAAAAAGAGGATATAGGTAAACTTTTTCTGCCGTTTTTTACTACGAAAGATACAGGAACAGGGCTTGGGCTGCCTCTGTGTTATTCAATTATTGAATCCCATGGGGGAAGGATAGAGGTGGAAAGCGAGTTAGATAAAGGGGCTGTGTTTACTGTAACGCTACCAGCTTGTAACATAGAAGAGGGTTGTCAGAGTTCAACACAAGGAGCATAAGATGGATGGAAAGATAAGGATTCTTGTTATAGATGATGAAACAGACGCGTTAGAGCTTTTCAAGGACCTTTTTACGAAAAAAGGTTACATGGTAGAGTGTGCCCCAGACGGCATAGAAGCATTGGAGATGATAGATAAAGCACAGTTTGACGCCGTACTTCTTGATATAAGGATGCCTGTGATGAATGGCATCGAGGTTCTATCAAAGATTAAACAGAAAAAACCTGACCTGCCTGTTGTAATGCTTACAGCCTATGGTTATGACGATAATCTTATGAACAAGGCGATTGAACAGGGAGCAACAGGTTATATAAGTAAGAATTTTCCTTTGGCCCAGATTGTCTATACATTCCAGACACTACTGAGTACGATGTCAATTAAGAGGCAAGAGAAGAAGGAGAAAGATAAATAGGCCGTATTAGTAAGAACTGTTACGAAAGACAATAACGCAGAGATCGTAAAGTTAATGATTCATGCAGGAACTAACAAACTTTCTAAAAGTTTAATCACCCCCACTTATATATGTTGAGTCAGTTTTTCCAGCTTTTTATATCTAAAATAAGCCAGAACCTTAAGATGAAATTTTTTATCATTCTTATAGCAGTTAGCTTATTTCCTGTTAGCCAAAATGTGTATGCTGATGTGCCTAATAAGCCCAGTTATGTGTATGTTAAAGATAGGCAGCTTTTTGTCGGGAAACGATTGAAAGATGGCTCATTAGATATATTAAAGCCGTATCTTATAAAAGGCTTAACGTGGTTACCTGCAACACGCTCCCCTGATAACGGGCCCAATCCTTTCAACCCCCTTGAAACGGTTCCTTATGGCCTATTTTTTGATTGGCCCGGGCGCGATCCGCAAGGGCACGTTGTTTTTATCCATTGGTTAAGAAGCCAGTATCTGGAATATTTAACTGATATCGACATGATGCGAAGAATGAATATCAACACGGTCCGCGTTTATACGGATTTTGGCGATAATCCGGCGGTTTATAAAAAGATTCTGGATGAATTTTACCGCAATGACATTATGGTAATAATGACTATTGCCTCGTCGCGACATGACATAGATAAGGCTAGATATAAAAAGGTTTTATCTTTATGCATGAATCACCCTTCTGTCTTAATGTGGTCTCTGGGCAATGAGTGGAATCTGGAATATAATAAATATTGGGGTTACGATACGGTGCGGGATGCTGCTGATGCGACTGATCACGCTGCCAGCGAAATTAAAAATATTGATTGCGCACACCCTGTCAGCTCATGTTTAGGGGATAGGTTTTATGATGATGAGGTTACTAATACAATCGCATGGATAGTAGAAAGATGCGTATATGTAGATGTGTGGGGCTTGAATATATATAGAGGCGAGGATTTTAGCAATCTCTTTAAGCAGTGGAAGAGTATTACAGATAAACCGATGTATATTAGTGAATTCGGGATAGATTCGCTTGAAACAAAATCCTATAAGAAATTCTCCGAATCTCAGGTATATAAATGTGTAGGCAATGAGAATCAGGACGTGCAAGGAGAATACGCGATCTGCCTTTGGAATGATTTAGCTAAGAATCTATCGATTTTAGACTCGAATAATCCGTGTATCGGAGGAACGCTCCATAGCTTTAATGACCATCTATGGAAAGTAGGCTCTTACCACGTGAATTTAGGCGGCTTAGTCAATTGCGATGATATGGCAGGCGTGGATAGTTTCAGGAAGTATGACGCGGGGGGATTTTATCTGCCTTCCAGCCCTGATAGTGTTATAAATGAAGAATATTACGGTGTAGTGGATGCCGATCGCCAGCCTAAAAAGGTATATTGGAGATTGAAATCTTTTTATAAGAAGTTAGGTGCAGAATAGTATTCGTTGCTTTCAAAATTCCTTCATAGCCTCATTGGAGTATCGGTACTTAAACGGCGAAGCAGAATGGTGCGGAAGAGGGGAGTTGAACCCCTAAGGGCTTACGCCCACACGGACCTGAACCGTGCGCGTCTGCCAGTTCCGCCACTTCCGCACTTAGTAAAGTATACAAAACCCCCTTCTGCTTGTCAACTGTTTAAAATATTGTATTTTAAGATCAGCTTGACAAAATAACGTAAAAATCTTGCCTTATATAATACTTTATGTTATACTACTTTGTTCCATGAAGAAGATACGAAATAAAGATATTGCCCGTAACAAGAAGGCCTTTTTCGAATATATCCTTTCAGACAAGTTTGAAGCCGGGCTTGAGCTTAAAGGGCCGGAAGCCAAGTCTATGCGTGAGGGAAAGATAAGCTTAAGTGATAGCTTCGTAAAGGTTGAGAAGGGTCAGGTATACCTATATGGTATGCATGTAAGCCCTTATAAGCAGAGCGGCCCATTCGCGCCGGATCCTACAAGGGTTCGGAAACTACTCTTACACAAAAATGAGATTGAAAGATTAAATAGCCTAACTAACCAGAAGGGCTATACTGTAATTCCGACAAGATTATATTTTAAGAGGGGTTTCGCGAAGATAGAGATAGCAGTCGCGAAAGGTAAAAAGCTCTTTGATAAGAGGGAAAAGTTACGTCGACAGACTATAGATCGTGAGATAAACAGGTCTCTCAAATTAGGTAAATAGCGATATTTTTCCTGATAATTAGCATTTGGGGGCGATCTGGATTCGACTTGATGTATGGCGTAAGAAGGAGCATGCCGAGGTTGGTCAGTTGGCCTCGTAAAAAGCTGACTACAAAATAAGTGCAAAAAACATACGCACAAAAGTAACAGAGGTAATTCCTATGAATGTAGGTTTTGCTTCTGTACTACCGCTAGCTGCTTAATTGCAGCTACCGTCAGCCTTTCCTGCCTGCGGGATAGGATCTGGCGTCGCTAGTAGGCTGGTCCTGTGTTTTTAGCTTTTTGAATACAGGATAAGATTTTTTAAAAGCCGCGCTTTCTAATATCCTTCCTGTGGGAGCCTGGAAAGCTAAGACTAAAATACAGGATAAGCATGTAGTCGCCTCTTGCATCACACTTAAGGACGAGGGTTCGATTCCCTCCGCCTCCACCATTCTACTTCGCCGTTAAGTACCGATACTCCGGTGCGGCTACGTAGGAATCATAAAAGTTCCTGCGGTTGATTTTAACTTTTTCCTTATTATCAAGTTTTACTATAAGGAAAGAAAGGGGTGTGACCCCGTTTACGGTTATATCTTAAAGTAATTAAGTATCGTGTCCCCATAATTCTGTCCCCATAATTCCAGAGTTTATTCTGAACCATTCTTGTTTTAATATACCTTAGTTGTTACGAAACCACACAGCCTATAGAAGCTATAATAGATTATATATAACTGACGTAACAAAAGGTGTAATTCAGTTGCTTTTTGGGCTAGTTTTTGGTATAAATAGAAGAAGTTTTACTGTAACTAAGGTGACTTCTTCGATTCTATGAAAATACAAAAATACATTATATTAATATTTACACTTTTACTTGCTGGCTGCGTTACCACACCGGTAAGAGAGAAGGCTGCGATAAAATCCCCTGCTTATTCCATAGGAGGTATATCTTATGTCAGCCTGGGCTCTGTTGTAGATACATATAACCTAAAGTACAATTGGGATGCGATAGCGAAAAAACTGGCCCTCTATAAAGGAGACAATCAAGTAGAGCTTGCCCTGACAAGCGATATCGCGCTGGTAGATGGCCTGCCAGTAAAACTTAGCGGCCCTGTCAAGTTGTACAAAAGCAGCATAATGCTTCCAAGGGATTTTTCAGAGACAATATTAAAGAAGGCCTTTGTAAAAAAACGCGCGATTAAGGTTATAAGAAAAAAACCAGTTAAATCAGAATGCGCTTATACAATAGGAAAGATTGTCATTGACCCCGGACATGGGGGCAAGGATCCCGGCGCTATTGGCAGATTCAGTTTGAGGGAGAAGGACATTACCCTTGATATAGCAAAGAGGCTCAAGCGTCATCTTGAGCAGGCGCGTATTGATGTCTCCCTTACACGCTCTGATGACAGCTTTGTATCGCTTTGGCGAAGAGCGGATATAGCGAATAAGAAGGGCGCGGATTTTTTTATAAGTATTCACGCCAACGCGGCCCATTCCAGGCAGGCTAAGGGTTTTGAGGTATTTTATCTTTCAGAGGCAGTTGATGATAACGCTAGAGCGATTGCCGCGGCGGAAAATGCTTTTTTAAAGTATGAGGATTCTTCATTTGGTTACGCAAAACCGTCGAATAGTCTGGAAGCGACATTGTGGGATATCTGTTATAGCGAAAACAGGCGCGAGTCCATTGAATTAGCGAAGTGTATTACCCGCGCCGCCTATGAGCAGCTAAAGGCAAAAGACAGGGGTCAAAAGGGCGCGCGTTTTTATGTGCTAAAGGGCGCGAAGATGCCCTCAGTCCTGATAGAGGTAGGATTCATCTCAAACAAACAGGAAGCCGCGAAGCTCAAGGATTCTTTTTATCGCGAGAAGGTAGCAAGGGCCATAGCCTCGGGTATTATATATTATAAAAATGAATATGAGACAGAAGACGGTTTTACAAGGTAACGACAACAGGCCCATAGGGGTATTTGATTCCGGTGTAGGCGGGCTTACGGTTGTAAAGGAGCTTATAAAACAGCTTCCCGGAGAGGATATAATCTATTTCGGGGATACCGCGCGTGTTCCTTATGGTACAAAGTCGCGCCAGGCTATCATAAGGTTCTCTATAGAGAACGCGATTTTTCTTCTTAAGCATAATGTAAAATTAATAGTTGTCGCGTGTAATACATCATCCAGTGTCTCGCTCGCTGCCTTGCGGAGAAACTTTAAGGTACCTATCCTGGGCGTAATTCACCCAGGCGCGTTAGAGGCAACGGCCGCGACCAGAAACAATAGAATAGGCGTTATAGGTACTACCGCTACAATCACAAGCAACGCTTATGAAAAACAGATATTAAAGATTGATACTTGTTTTAAGGTATTTTCACAAAGCTGTCCTCTCTTTGTGTCTTTAGCTGAGGAGGGCTGGCTTGATGGAAAGATTACACGTGATATCGCGCGTTCGTATATAGCGCCTCTTAATTCCAGGTCTATAGACACCTTAATATTGGGTTGTACACATTACCCGTTGCTTAAAAAGGCAATAGCGAAAGTTACAGGCAAGGATATCGTACTTATAGATTCAGCGGCATCCATAGCGAGATCAGCTAAGATGTTATTGAAGAAAGAAGGCAAGTTAAGCAAAAACCAGCGTAACGCGCGGGCAAATTTTTTTGTAACTGACGCGCCAGGGCATTTTAAGGATATAGGAGAGAAGTTTTTAGGAAAAGAGCTTATTAACGTGAGGAAAACAGATTATGGGATATAGATTAAAGGTTGAGTCGTCTTTTTCCGCGGCGCACCGTTTGAGAGAGTATCATGGTAAATGCGAGAGCCTGCATGGGCATAACTGGAAGGTAGAGATATCCATTGTATCGGATACCCTGGATAAGGCCGGGATGGTACTGGATTTTAAAAAGATAAAGGCTATGCTGAGTAAGATACTTGGTGAGCTTGATCATAAAGAACTGAACAAACTGTCTCATTTTAAGAAGTATAACCCCACATCCGAGTTGATAGCTGAATATATATTTAATAGGTGCAGCAGGAGATTACGAGCCCCCTTAGTATTAGAGAGCGTGTCTGTATGGGAGACGCCGAGTTCCTGCGCTGTCTATTATAAGAATCCGGATGATAAATAGAAAGCCGGCAATTATGAAGAGAGTTAGAAGTTCAGTTAAAAAGCCCGGACACAAAGCAGCCCCTGTTGTAAAGAAAGCCGTAGTCCTGCTTTCAGGCGGGCTCGACTCAGCGACAGTCTTTTCTTACGCCTTGTCAAAAGGCTATGAAGTTTTTTGTCTCAGCTTTGATTATGGCCAGAGACACAAGAAGGAATTACAGTGTGCCAAGCGCCTCGCTAAATTAAATAATTCTAACTGGCAATTGGTAAAGATGTCTTTTCCATGGAAAGGAAGCGCGTTGCTTGATAAGAAAACGCAGCTTTCACAATCCGGAAAGATTACAAAGTCGATACCAAACACTTATGTCCCCTCGCGCAACATTATATTTTTAAGTTATGCCGCTTCCTACGCGGAGGTAATAGGCGCGGATACGATATTCATCGGGGCAAATCAGATAGATTATAGCGGATATCCTGATTGCAGAAGTTCTTTTTTATCCGCTTTTGAGTCAGCGGTTAACAAGGGCACAAAAAGAGGTGTTAGCGGTAAAAAGATAAAAATAACCTCCCCATTGATTCTAAAGAATAAGAAGGATATAATAAAGATGGGTTCTAAGCTTGGTGTGTTATTTCAGTACACATGGAGCTGTTATGAGGGGGGGAGTTCTCCATGCGGAAAGTGCGACTCGTGTGTAATTCGAAAAAAGGGATTTGATGCCGCTGGCATTAAGGACCCATTAAGAAAATAATGGATGACAAGGCAGAGATTATAGAGATATTCTCTTCTGTGCAGGGAGAGGGCTTACATATAGGCAGGAGGCAGATTTTCCTACGTTTTAAAGGGTGTAACCTGGATTGTAGCTTTTGCGATACAGATAAAGAACAGCCCGCCGCTCTATATGACATAGATGAAGTCCTTGAAAAGATAGACATCCTTAACATCTCAAGTATACACAACGCGGTTGTCATAACAGGTGGTGAACCTCTCTTGCGTAGTAAATTTTTAAAGAGGCTCTTGCCAAGAGTCAGGGAGAGGGGTTTTAAGGTCTGCCTCGAGACTAATGCTACATTGGCAAAAAACCTTTCTGATGTTATAGAGTATCTGGACACTATATTTGTTGATATAAAACTGCCAAGTGTTGGTAAAAATAAACCATGCTGGCAGGAACATAAGGATTTTTTAGAGGTAGCCTTTGACAAAGAATTTTTTGTCAAGGTTGTGGTTTCAAGTAGTATAGATATCGCGGAATTTGATAAGGCGATAGAGCTTGTCAGGCACGCTAGCTTTGATATACCGTTTGTTATCCAGCCTGAGACTAAGAAGGGTTGCTCTAAATTGAATATATCAGCTGATGAGATACTAAACCTGCAGGAGATGGCCCTTAAGCGGCTAAATAATGTTTTGGTAATTCCTCAGGCGCATAAGATGATGGGGATAAGATGAAAAAGACATATAAAAATTTACAGAATGATATACGGGATTTAGATATCCTGAAGATTGAGAGATGGAAAAATAAATATCCCGATAGAGACTATACGGTTTCTATAAAGACTGATGAGTTTACTTGTATATGCCCGAAGACAGGCCTGCCGGATTATGCCGCTATATCTATAGACTATAACCCTGATAAGTATTGTGTCGAGCTTAAATCATTCAAGCTCTATCTGTTAGCCTATAGAAATATCGGAATTTTCCATGAGCATGTTATAAACAGAATCCTGGATGATTTTATTAAATCATGCAATCCGCGTTACGCGAAAATTATTGGTGAATTTGGTTTAAGGGGTGGGATAAGGACAACAGTGAGTAGAGAGCATGAGAGAGATAGAAGCTAAAAAAATAAGAGAGGCTGTAAAGAGCCTGGCAATAAAGGCGAATTTTTCGTTACGCGAAGATATACTTAGCGCCTTGAAGAAGGCCTTTAGCCGGGAGAAGAAGCCTTACGCGAAAAGGACTCTTAAGATACTGATTGATAACGCTAAGATAGCGAAATCAGAAAGAATACCAATATGTCAGGATACAGGCTTTGCGGAGGTTTTTTGTAATATCGGAGGGGATGTCCATGTTAGGGGTGATATAGCCAGGGCTATAACAGAGGGCATAAAACTTGCTTATGCTGAGGGCTTTTTAAGGAAGTCTGTTGTATCAGACCCTATCCTGAGAAAGAATACAGGTACTAATACGCCTTGCGTAATCCATTATGATATTGTAAAGGGGGATAAGATAAAACTGGCAGTTCTTCCTAAAGGATTTGGCAGTGAAAACGCCAGTACTGTTACGATGTTAAGGCCTACAGCGTCAGAGGCTGAGATTATAACCCATATAGTAGAAGCAGTAAAGTCTTCCGCCGCGGATGCCTGCCCACCTATAGTAGTGGGAATAGGCATAGGCGGTACGCTTGATAAAGCAGCGCTATTGGCTATGAAGGCTATACTCAGGCCCATAGGTAAAAAGAGTCCTAAGAAGCATATCGCGCGTATGGAAAGAGAGATATTAATGAGATTAAATAAGACGGATATAGGGCCTGCCGGGTTAGGTGGAAAAACCACATGCCTGGGTGTAAATATTTTGCCTTTTCCTACGCATATAGCCGGCCTCCCTGTTTGTATAAAAATAAGCTGTCACGCTACTCGCAGCGCCAGTTCTATTATATGATTTATAGCGTAGGAAATTGTGCGAAACGCATATTTTATGAAAAGAATATACCTACCACTAACTAAAGATGCAAGAGTAAAACTGAGAGCGGGAGATGAACTGCTTTTATGCGGTAAGCTTTATGCGGCACGTGATATGGCGCATAAAAGATTTGATAACGCGCTTAAAAAAAACCAGTCTTTGCCCCTTGACCTAAGAGATAATCTTATATATTATTGCGGGCCGACACCAGCGCGCCCGGGTGCTGTGATAGGTTCATGTGGGCCAACAACATCAAAACGCATGGATGGTTTTACGCCTAGGTTATTAAAAGAGGGATTAGCCGGTTCTATAGGAAAAGGAAGACGATGCCAGGATGTAATAGAGGCTATTAAAAGGTATAAAGCGGTATATCTTGTAACTGTAGGCGGAGCGGGGGCATATCTTTCAAAGAGGATACAAAAGGCAAGGATAATCGCGTATAAGGATCTAGGCTGTGAGGGGCTGTATGAGTTTTATGTTAAGGATTTTCCAGTAACAGTAGCTATAGACTCAAAAGGCCGGAGTATATTCAAATAACCAGAGAGTAAAGGAATATTATGAGAAAAGTAACTATCAGGACAGGTTTTATCAAATACGCGGAAGGTAGCTGCCTTATCGAGTTTGGTAACACAAAGGTTATATGTACCGCGTCTCTGGAAGATGGTGTACCACCATTTTTAAGAGGAAAAGGTTCCGGTTGGATTACAGCGGAGTATAGCATGCTTCCACGCTCCTGCACAAAAAGAACCCCAAGGGAATCTTCCAAGGGCAAGGTTGGCGGCAGGACTCATGAGATACAGCGGCTCATAGGAAGGTCGTTAAGGTCGGTTGTGGATATGCGCCTGTTAGGAGAGCGGACGATATGGATAGATTGTGATGTAATTCAGGGTGATGGTGGAACCAGGACAGCCAGCATAACAGGCGCGTTCATAGCCCTTGTTATATGTCTTAAAAAGATGAAAAAAGATAAGCTTATAGAGTCTATACCTGTTAAAGACTATGTTGCCGCGGTTAGTGTAGGGATTTTAGGTGAAGATATTGCCCTTGATCTTGATTACGCGAAAGATTCTAAGGCAGATGTTGATATGAACGTGGTAATGACATCATCCGGAAAATTTATTGAAATCCAGGGTACAGCGGAAGGTGAACCATTCAGTGCCACGCAGATGAAAAAAATGATATTATTAGCGGAGAGCGGGATTAAAAAGCTTATAGCAAAGCAGAAAGAGATATTAAAGGTTTGAAAGAGCTTTTATTGGCAACAAGCAACGCTAAGAAACTTGCTGAATTAAAAAGGATGCTCAGGGGCCATGGCATAAGAATTCTTGGATTGAATAGTTTTAAGACGCTTGGAAAAGTAGAAGAAGATCAAAAGACATTTAAGGCAAATGCCAGGAAAAAAGCAATAGAGATATCCAAAAGAGTGGATAAGCTTGTTATGGCTGATGATTCCGGCCTTGAGGTTCCCGCTCTTGGCAACAGGCCGGGTATATATTCCGCGCGCTATGCCGGTGCTTCGCAGGATGATAATAAAAATATCAATAAACTGCTTAAAGAGATGAAACACTTTAAAGGCAGAAAGAGGAAGGCGCGTTTTCGGTGTGCTGTATGCCTTTCAAAGGGCGATAAGGTTATCAGCATGGTAGAGGGCAGAGTTGATGGCAGTATAGCCTTAAAAAGGCAAGGTGTCGGCGGGTTTGGTTATGATCCTGTTTTTGTTCCCGAAGGTTTTGGCAAGACCTTTGCTCAACTTAATTCCGCTACAAAAGACAGTATTAGTCATAGAGGCAGGGCCCTAATAGAGGCGAGGCAGGCTATTCTCCAATACTTCCAAAGATATTATTAATACCCTTTACAATACTCTCCTTAAACATCCTCTTTAGAGGAAAAGGGACTATCTGGTATATCGGATCTTTAAGTGTACCTGTAAGCCTTACCTCCATTATAAGGTTACCAGCCTGGTATAGTATAGCGTTGGCTATTCTGCCGGGCTCCGTTGTCTGCTTGATAACATTTTCCGCGAACCTACCTGTAATATTAAAATCAAGTCTTGAGTCAAACCCTATGGAACCTACCCATAAGAGAGAGGCAGCCTTTGAGAGCATCTTGAAATCCTCTGTATATATCCTGTTGTTGTTTACGGCAAAGTTTCCAAAGGCGTCGGTTAATACTATATTTTCTGGAGGTACCATCAATATGATATCCATTATTCCGTGAAGTACAGGAAATTCCCAGAGGTACCCATCAGAGACCTGCAGCCAACCGTTGCCCTGCAAGGAATCTTTTTTATTAAGATAACCGTTTAACACTACCTTTGACGCGAAGAGCCCCTTTATTTTCTTATCCTTATCCTTAGTATCTTTTATTAATTCATGCAGGTCTATATCCTTTATATCCATATTGATAATAAAAGGGCCCTCCTCGGTCTTAAGATTGGCCCGCGAATTTATATTTATAATGCCGCCATAAGTATAAGCGGATAATACCGGTATATCGATAAAATTATTTTTCATCCGGTAATCCATGTAAAAGTCTTTTAGCGTAAGGCCTGCTATTCCTATAGTGCGTGACGAAGCTTCCGCGAAGAGTGTCCACTCAGCAGGCTCTTGTAAGGGGCCTTTCATATCGATTGTAAGCTTTATTGTACCATTAGGTTTTAGCCCCTTTGGCAGCTGGTTTTTTTTGGTGAATATATAAGGGGCATCCTTCAAATTAAAATATATATTCCCTTTTATGTCCGCATAGGTAGTTTGAATATTCCTGACCTGGCCCTTGAATGAAAAGGAGGAGTTCCTGTACTGTCCTTCAAGCTTAGATACAGAGATTACCCCGTCTTTACCTGTTTTTGTTTCACATGCCGCGTTTAAGGTATCTGATCTTATGCTCGCGGTTATAGCGGGCGAAGCGAAATTATAGAGTTTTCCATCAGAGGTATATCGTTCTCCCTTGAGGTTGAATGCAAGATCTTCCCACTCGACCTGCTGGTCTTTAAAATTTATTTTGCAGTCTATTTCGGATATATTATATGGCCAATATTTAAGATTGAGCATGCCCTGTTTTAATAATAAGCTGCCTGTGTAATCATAGGTCTCTGGCTTACCGGGTGCCCCTTTAAAATCAATATCTAAGTAAGAGGTCCCTTCCGCGTTTATATCCTTGAACCTGGTTCTTATCCGCGCGGGGAGTGTTGAGATAAGCCTTGCGACTGAAAGCTCCCCGGTCTCTAAATGCAGAGACATGTCAGGGTCTTTTTTATTATAATCAAGGCTTGCGTTTAGTAGTATCTCTGTTTCCGCGGCAGTACCAATAAGTTTTTTTATAACAATGGACTTTGTGGAAAATAATG
Source organism: uncultured Planctomycetia bacterium (assembly GCA_964523875.1). Taxonomy (GTDB): domain Bacteria; phylum Omnitrophota; class Gorgyraeia; order JABMRG01; family JABMRG01; genus JAUVHV01. Next base: position 42,944 of record CAZGAS010000001.1, read on the forward strand.
CCTGCCCAGTCGCTTTGGATATAAAAGGTAAGAGAGCGGTGCTCTTTATCCCTGCGTTATTAAAATCAACCTTGCCTTTATATTCTGATGATTTCCAGTCGCCTGCCCTGCCGGCCGCTTCTCCGTTAATAATGAAGTCACCGTTTAATAAGATATTGTTTTGCTGGAGATGGAGCTCTTTTATCTCGGATATCCCGCCTATATTGTAAGAGCCATCTTTTTTATATTCTAGGTTCGCGTTGATTTTGGCCTCGCCGCTTTTTATCGCGATATCCAGATTATCAGATATATTTTTCAAGGAGAGATCCGTGCGCAAATTTAGCCTGGCAATAAAATCTTCATGAGGCGCTTTTATCTCACCGCTTAAGTTTAGTAGAGAACCATAGAATAGGCAGGAGATATCTGTTATGGACCAGGCCTTTTCAGTAAGGCTTAAGGCGCCTTTTATGCCGGTTATATTGCTAAGCAGTTCTATACTATTTGCTATCTCCGCGTCATTAATCTTAGCTTCCAATGAGTATCTTATTTTACGCGGGTCTTCTATGTCAAGACTCGCGTTTCCTTCCAATCGGCAGTTACCTGTTAAGCCCGTCTCTTTAATCCGCGCGTCTAAACCTTTAATATCTATAGCGCCTTTTGCCTCTATATTCCTAAATGATGATACCCTACCCTTAATATTGCCCGCGGCTATACCCGCTCGTATATATCCTATATCAGCAGGCAGGTAGACATCCGCGTAATCGGCTATACTCACATTATCAGCTTTAAGTTCAAAGGATAACTCTTTTTGCTTAATCGCGTATTTACCGGCGATATATACAGTACTATTATCAATCTTACCATTGCATCTGATGCTAAGTTTATTTGGCAGAGAAAGCCCGGCAGTTCCATCAAGTGAGGTTATCTCTTTAATTATAAGCCTTTTCTGGTAGCTGTCACTGAATAGCAGCCTGCTATCGTTAAATGAGAACTCTTTTAGGATAAGGGCAATCCTGGAGCCTTGATTATTGTCAGGTAGGCTTTGAAGCATGGAGGCTATGTTCCAGTCTCCATTAGCGGATCTGGCCAGGTTTAGATATGCCCCTGACAGGTTTATGGATGGTATGATGACGCGTTGCTTCTTAAAGGATGGTATAATGAATACTTGAAAAAACGCGGAGTCGGCCTTAAATAGCGGGGCATCTTTATCTTCCGGGTTCTTATACATCTTGATATCTTTTAATATAAAGCCATTCTTCAGGCTGAATCTTAAGGAGTCTATGGTAACAGTATGCTTAGTGTGCTCTGTTAGCTTTTCAGTGACAAAGTCTTTCAGTCGTATTGGTATAAAGGTATTGTTTAGATAGGAGATAAGCAGGGATGCCGCTGTCGCGGATATTATTATAATAATTATGATTGTTATAAGAATTTTGTATACATGCGGTCTCCTCATAACCCATATTATATGAAGTATTAGTCTAATTTACAAGATAATTAATATTCAGGATAAAAGGTAAAAGGAGATATAAGGCAAGGGTATCTAAGCGGGTAAAGAGATGAGAGGTTATATAGAGCATTTTTTACTGATTAACGCGTTCTTATTTGAGCCCCTTTTCTAATTGACATACCTATATAGTTTATATATAATAATTAGATTAATACATAATCAGGGAGGTATATATAGTGTCAGAAGATATATTAAGTATTAGGCGTAATAAGGTCAAGGTCCTGCAGGAAAAAGGCCTAAAGCCGTTTGGCGGCCGTTTTGAGAAAACAGGTACACTGTTAAGTTTAAAGGCTGATTTTGAAGCAGGTAATATCAAAGAAGGCAGTCCTGTGAAGGTTGCCGGCAGGCTTATGAGTTTAAGAGAGCACGGAAAGAGCTTCTTCTCTGATATCAAGGACCATACAGCCAAGATGCAGTTATATACTAAGAAAGACAATATAGGCGAAGAGGCCTGGGGGCTAAAGGACTTAGTTGATATAGGTGATATAATAGGCGCGGAAGGCGAGCTTTTTAAGACAAGAACAGGAGAGGTCACTGTAAAGGTGGTGGCGTTTACCATGCTTGCCAAATCTATGCATCCTCTGCCTGAGAAATGGCATGGCCTAAAAGACATAGAGATCCGTTATAGGCAGAGATACCTTGATCTTATATCCAATGATGAGGCAAAAGAGGTCTTTTTAATAAGAAGCAGGATTGTAAGCAGTATACGAAGATTTTTTGATGAGAGGGGTTATATCGAGGTAGAGACACCTATGCTCCAGCCTATAGCAGGAGGCGCCGCGGGAAGACCTTTTAAAACCCATCATAATGTTTATGATAAAGACCTTTACCTGAGGATAGCCCCTGAGCTTTATCTCAAGAGGCTGCTTGTCGGCGGTATTGAGAGGGTTTATGAGATAAATAAGTCATTCAGGAACGAGGGCGTATCTCCGAGGCACAACCCGGAGTTTACAATGCTGGAGGCCTATACAGCGTATGCTGATTATAATGACCTTATGAGCCTGACTGAAGAGCTTGTCTCTTTTCTCGCTAAGGAGATATTAGGCAAGACTACCATAGAGTACAAGGGCAAGAGTATAGATTTAGAGCCCCCATGGGAGAGGGTCTCTTTTGCTGATATGATGAAACAGCTTTATGATGTTTCCACGGAAGATGACGCTGATACATGGGTAGCAAAGCTCAAGCAAAAAGGCATAAAACTTGAAGGTGATAAATTGAGCAAGACAAGGCTTGTTAATATCGTGGCGGATCTCATAGAGCCAAAGTCTGACAAAGGAAAACCTGTATTTGTTACAGACTATTTCACAGAACTCTCACCTCTGGCAAAGACAAGTGAGAGCAATCCCGCTATCTCCGAAAGGTTTGAGCTCTATATGGGTGGTATGGAGATAGCCAATGCCTATTCCGAGCTTAATAATCCGGTAGAGCAGGAGGAGAGGTTTAAGGCGCAGCTTGAGTTTGATAAGGATGCCTCAGATGTTATTGACACTGATTATGTCCGTGCCCTAGAGCATGGTATGCCGCCTGCCGCGGGGCTAGGCATAGGTATTGACAGGCTGGTCATGATACTCACGGGACAGGAATCCATACGCGATGTAATACTTTTTCCACAACTTAAGCCATGATATACGAGATAGTTATAGCGTCAAGATACCTGTTTTCAGGAAAAAGAAGACGCCTTATATCCTTTATGGGGTTTGTATCTATATTGGGGGTAGCGGTAGGTGTAGCATCACTTATAATAGTAATCGCGGTAATGAATGGTTTTGGCAGTGAACTTGAAAAAAGGATTATCGGCCAGAGCCCGTACATTATGATTGAAAAACAAGATGGTATCGCCCCGGCGCGATACAAAGAGCTCATTGGCAGGATAGATGATATAAAAGATGTTAAAGGTTCTTACCCATTTATATGGGGCCAAGGCGTGCTCAAGTTTCGCGCGAGAGCCCAGGGGGTGATGCTACGCAGTGTAGATATCAATAACGCTACAGATGTATCGAAAATAAGGGCCCATATATACGCCGGGGGTTTCAGGCTTGGTAAAGATAAGATAATAATCGGCAATGAACTTTCAATGGTCCTGGGTGCTTTTATCGGCGATGAGCTGGAGGTTATGACCTCAGTAGTGGCCAGGCCTAAAAGATTTAAGGTTTCAGGGATATTCAATTCCGGAATGTATGAGTATGACCTTAACCTTGCGTATGTAGACCTTGATACAGCGTCGATTCTATTTGGCACCGAAACGCGTGCCCAGGGTATTGGCGTTGAACTTAATGATACCGCAAGCGCGGTTAATGTGAAGAAAGAGCTTAAGGGCCTTCTTCCTGTTTCATATATTGTCAGGACATGGATGGATCTTAACCAAAATCTTTTTTCTGCCTTGAGACTGGAGAAAATGGCAATGTTTGTAATATTGACGCTTATAGTTATAGTCGCGGCCCTTAATATTATCAGTACCCTTACGGTGATGGTGGCTGAGAAGAGAAAGGATATCGGTATCCTAAAGGCGATTGGCGCGACAAGAAAGAGAATAATGATGATATTCTCTTTTCAGGGGATTATCATAGGAGTCTTGGGCGTTACAATAGGCGCGCTAACAGGTATAGGGGTATCTCTATTGCTTGATAAGTTTCGTTTTCCTATACTGCCTGAGAGTATATATTATGGCATAAATTATCTTCCGATAAAGATAGGCCTTATAGATTCAGCCTCTATTATCGCGGCGGCGCTTATTATAAGTTTTATAGCCTCAATCTATCCGGCATACCAGGCAGCCAGGCTTAGCCCTGTAGATGCCTTGAGGTACGAGTAGATGTTGTTAAAGGCGGATAATATATCTAAGATATATAAAAATGGGCATAAGAGCCTCGAGGTATTGAAAAACATAAAGCTTTCAATAAAGAAAAGTGAGATAGTAGCTATAGTGGGGCCTTCCGGTGCGGGCAAATCAACATTATTGCATATACTCGCGGGCCTGGACCAGCCACAAAAAGGCAGTGTTATCTTTGATGGTATAGATATCTATGGCCTCTCAGATACTAAGAGATCGTTGATAAGGAAGAATAGAATCGGTTTTGTATTTCAGTTCTATTATCTATTATCTGAATTCAACGCGCTTGAGAATATTATGATGCCCGCTATGATAGGCACTGCTTATGATGGACGCAGGAATGATTTTTCCGATAAGGCAAAGGCCCTGCTTGAGCGTGTACAGCTAAAGAGAAGAGCTAAGCATAACCCTTCAGAGCTATCAGGCGGGGAGGCTCAAAGAGTGGCTATTGCCAGGGCATTGATAAATGATCCTGATATAGTATTTTGTGATGAACCTACTGGAAATCTTGATTCGGAAAATGCGGGGATTGTATTGAAACTTATAAAAGATTTGAACAAAAAGACACAACAGGCCTTTTTGATAGTGACACATAATGAGAAAGTGGCAGGCCTTGCTGAGAGAGTTTTACATATAGAGGATGGAAGGTTAAAATAGGGAGAAGATGATGCCGTTAAAGATATATATTGATGGTAAATTTTATAATAAAAAAAATGCCAAGGTTTCTGTGTTCGATCATGGGCTTTTGTATGGTGATGGGGTCTTCGAGGGCATACGCTCATATAACAGGTTGGTATTCTGCCTGAAGGAACATATTGACCGCTTGTACGAATCCGCGGCGGCGATAGGGTTGAAGATACCCCTATCAAGGCATAAGATAATAAGAGCGGTATGTGATACATTAAAAAAGAACAATCTTGTGGATGGATATGTTAGGCTTATAGTTACACGTGGTGAGGGTGACCTTGGCCTGGATCCCCGCAAATGCAGAGGCAACGCGCTTGTTATTGTCATAGCTGATAAGATAGCGCTCTATCCGAGTAAGTTTTATAATGTAGGCTTAAGCATTATTACCGCTGTTACGCGGCAGAACCCTATAGAGACTCTGCACCCGGGTATAAAGTCCTTAAATTATCTGAATAATATTCTTGCTAAGATAGAGGCTATGAAAGGCGGCCACGAAGAGGCTATTATGCTCAATGCCAAAGGCTATGTGACAGAGTGTACAGGTGATAATATATTTATTATAAAAAATAATGTAGTTTACACGCCCCCTGCGTCTGTTGGTATACTGAAGGGCGTGACGCGCGAGATGGTGGTTGGTATAGCTAAAAAGACGAAGATTAAACTTGTACAGGCGCCTTTTAAGTGCGATAAGATATATAAGGCAGATGAATGTTTTTTAACAGGCACCGCGGCGGAGCTTATACCTGTTGTAAAGGTTGATGGAAAAAAGATAGGTACCGGATTACCCGGAAAGATGACATCTGTATTTCTTCAGGAGTTTAGAGAGCTTACAAAGACATGCGGGGTAAGGTACTAGATATAAGGCACAAGGCACAGGGTGGAAGTAAAAAAGAAAAAGTAAAAAACGGGAGCTTAATCCTTAATTCTTACAACTTAATTCTTGTAACTTAATACTTAATACCAGACGATAGGAATAATTATGTTATGTGATATATGCAAAAAGAGAGAGGCCACGGTCCATCTTACAGAAGTGATAAATGAGGAAGTGAGCGAACTCCATATTTGTGAGGAATGCGCAAAGGACAAAGGCGCTCAGATGTATCAGCATTTTGGCCTGGCTGACCTGCTTTCAAGTCTCGCTGACATTCCGCATGATACCGCGCCTAAAAAGGGGCGCATAAATATAAAATGCCCAAGTTGCGGCATGAGTTATAATGATTTTAAAAAACGCGGGCGTTTTGGTTGCGCTGATTGTTACGAAGCGTTTAAAAGGGCGTTGTACCCGCTTTTTAAAAAGATACACGGTGTATCATACCGTGCGGGCAAAGGGCCCAAGATAGCCCCTGTCGCTAAACCCGCAATGACCAAAAAGATATCTCGTTCCAGCGCGGTTAGAGAGAACCTGCGGGAATTAAAGACGAGCTTGGCCAGGGCTATCGAGGTTGAAGCGTTTGAAGAGGCAGCGGTATTACGTGATAAGATAAGAGCGCTGGAAACGCGAAATATAAAGGCAGACAAAGAATAAGATGAAATTTAATAATCTAATTGACCGGACAAGTGAATGGCTTAAAGGAACCGGCCCTGAATCAGATATCGTTATCTCAAGCAGGATAAGGCTGGCCCGCAATATTGTTGGCTTAAAGTTTGTTGACTGGTCTGATACAGCGACAAAAGAGAAGGTAGTCAATATCTCCAAGGATGCCATTTCTTCCAGCAGCTATATGAAAGATTCTCTTTATGTTGATATGTCAGGCTTGAGCCCCCTTGACAGGCAGCTTCTTATAGAAAGGCACCTGATAAGCAGGGAACATGCCATAGACGCTGAATGCAAGACTGTTTTTATAAGTGGTAATGAGATAGTGAGTATTATGGTAAACGAGGAAGACCATTTAAGACTGCAGGTTATACAGTCAGGCCTGGTTCTTAATGACGCGTGGAAGATAATGACAACCATAGAGAAGGATCTTGAAAAAAAGCTTAAATTTGCTTTTTCTGATGAGTGGGGTTACCTTACAGCGTGCCCGACAAATACAGGAACAGGTTTAAGGGCCTCTGTGATGATGCACCTGCCGGGAATAGTGATTACAAGCCAGATAAATAATTTAATCAATGCCCTATCCAAACTGGGGCTTACGGTACGTGGATTTTTTGGAGAAGGTACCGCGGCAGCGGGTAATTTCTTTCAGATATCAAATCAGGTTACTATGGGTATGGGGGAGGAAGAGATTATTGACAATCTGACAAGAGTTGTAAGGCAGATTGTTTCTCAGGAGAGAGGGTCAAGGCGATTTTTGAAGGCGCGAAAAAGGGATATTATTGAAGACAAGATATCAAGGGCCTACGCGACGCTTGAAGCGGCGCATATTATTACCAGTAGCGAAACAATTGACCTATTGTCATTGGTCAGGCTTGGTATCGGGCTTGGTGTAGTTAAGAATCTTGATATATATAAACTTAATAAACTGCTTATGCTTATACAACCAGCGCATCTTCAAAAGCTGGCTGGAGTAGAATTGTCTTCTTCGGAAAGGGATATCAAGAGAGCGGAGCTTATCCGCGAAAAATTAACGGTCTGACAGGATCAGGATCCAGGATCTATAGTTTAATATTAAAAACGAACGGTTTAATTTTACCTAAATTAGGAGGAGCGGCAATGTTCAATAGATTTACAGAAAGAGCCAGAAAGGTAGTGGTCCTGGCAAAAGAAGAGGCAAAGAGGTTTAACCATAACCATATCGGTACTGAACATTTACTTCTCGGCCTTGTCAAGGAAGGTGAGGGTGTCGCGTCAGCTGTGCTGCAGAATTTAGGCCTTTCTCTTGATATGATAAGGCTTGAAGTGGAGAAGCTTGTACAGACAGGGCCCTCTACCGTGATATCCGGGGATATACCTTTTACCCCAAAGGCAAAGAAGGTTATAGAACTGGCTATGGACGAAGCGCGTCATTTAGGCCATAATTATATAGGTACAGAACATCTTTTGCTTGGCCTTATCAGAGAGTCTGAAGGAGTCGCTTCACAGGTGCTTCTTAATCTGGGCCTGGATCTTGCCCGTGTCAGGAATGAAATTATGGCTCTTCTGGGTTCTGTCACTCCGGGCCAGGCGCCAAGTATCAGCGCGGAAAAGAGCAAGACCCCCGCGCTTGACGCTTTTGGCAGGGAGCTTACTCAATTGGCAAAAGATGGCAAACTCGATCCTGTTATTGGAAGGGCAGATGAGATAGAGCGTGTTATACAGATACTAAGCCGTCGAACAAAGAATAATCCCGTGCTTTTAGGAGAGGCCGGAGTAGGTAAAACAGCCATTGTAGAAGGGCTTGCTCAGAAGATTATTACCTCTGATGTGCCTGAGACCTTGAAAGCAAAACGGGTTGTTGCTCTAGACCTGGCGCTTATGGTAGCTGGAACAAAATATCGCGGACAGTTTGAAGAGAGAATAAAGACAGTTATGGATGAGATAAAACGCTCAGAGAATATAATCGTCTTTATAGATGAGCTGCATACATTAGTTGGCGCGGGTGGTGCTGAAGGAGCGATTGACGCGGCTAATATATTAAAGCCCGCGTTGTCAAGAGGGGAGATACAGTGTGTTGGCGCTACCACGCTTGACGAATACCGCAAATTTATTGAGAAGGATGCTGCGTTGGAGAGGAGATTCCAGACGATAATGGTAGAGCCTCCCAGTGTTGATGAGACAGTCGAGATACTCAAAGGCCTTAGAGAGAGATATGAGTCACATCATAAGATTAAGATTACAGACAATGCTCTTGTTGCCGCGGCAAAGATGTCTGACAGGTATTTATCAGACAGGTTCTTGCCTGATAAGGCTATAGATATTATAGATGAAGCTGGTTCACGCGCGCGCCTGAATGTAATGACAGCTCCCCCAAACCTTAAGAAGCTTGAGACAGATATAGAAGAATGCCGAAAGGACAAAGAATCCGCGGTAAGGGCGCAGGATTTTGAAAAGGCCGCGAAGTGCAGGGATGTAGAGAGAAATACTAAGATTGAGCTTGAGAAGCAGCGTAATGCGTGGAAAGAGAAGAGCATGGAACAGATACCTGAGGTTGACTCTGATGAGATTGCCTATATAATAGCAAAATGGACCGGCATACCATTGTTAAGGTTGGAGGAGGGCGAGTCAGAGAGGCTTCTCAAGATGGAGGAGGACCTTCACCAGAGGGTTGTTGGACAGGATCAGGCTATCAAGGCTATAGCACACGCGGTAAGGCGTTCAAGAGCAGGTATAAAGGATCCTCGCAGGCCTATTGGTTCGTTTATATTTTTAGGGCCAACAGGCGTTGGAAAGACATTGCTCGCGAGAGTATTAGCTGATTTTATGTTTGGTGATGAGGATGCCATGATACAGCTTGATATGTCTGAATATATGGAGAAGTTTAATGTATCAAGGCTTGTTGGCGCACCTCCGGGATATGTTGGTTATGATGAAGGCGGCCAGCTTACTGAGAAAGTAAGGAGAAGGCCTTATTCCGTGGTTCTTCTTGATGAGATTGAAAAAGCCCATCCGGATGTTTTTAATCTATTATTGCAGATATTCGAGGAAGGCAGGCTCACAGATAGCTTTGGCAGAAAAGTTGATTTCAAAAATACGGTTATTATAATGACTTCAAACATAGGCGCTGACCTTTGGAAAAAACAGGGCGCTCTGGGCTTTAAGCCCAAGGATGAGAGCCAGTCATTTGAGGATATTAAAGTCCGGTTATCAGAGGCAACGAAGAAGACCTTTAAGCCGGAGTTTTTAAACAGGGTTGATGATACTATAGTCTTCCACCCGCTGACTAGAAACCACCTTGAAAAGATACTTGAGATAGAGATCGAGGCTGTGGTCAAGAGGCTCTCTGAGCATGATATCAAGCTGGAGCTTACAAAGGAAGCAAAGGCGTTTATCATTGAAAAAGGTTTTGACCCTATTTATGGCGCACGTCCCTTAAAGCGGACTATTCAGAGCTTCTTAGAGGATCCTTTAGCTGAAGAGATAATCAAAGGGAGCTTAAAAGATATCCAGAGTGTAAAGGTGGGGTTTTCTAAAGACCACCTTACGTTTGATAAGACCTGCTTAAAGGTGTAATGCTTAATACTTAATTCTTACAACTTAATACTTTAAGAAGGATATATATTGTTTCGCA
>CAZGAS010000001.1:53193-73446 GCA_964523875.1 uncultured Planctomycetia bacterium
TTAATACTTAATTCTTACAACTTAATACTTTAAGAAGGATATATATTGTTTCGCAAGAGAGCAGGCCTAATAATAGCTTTGGTTATTGTACTTATTGCTTCATCATTGTTCTTTGTTATATATACCAGGCAGGACAAATTCAGGTCTATGTTTAAGGAGAATCTGGAAGAGTCATTTGCTGATATGACAGGCGCGGATGTGAGTATTAAGACAATAAGCGGTAATCCATTTAAAAAGATAAATTTTAAAGGTTTAAAATTTGATTTCGGAAAATACAGCCTCGATTTTGATACAGCAAAATTAGAGTACTCGCTCTTTGATATTATGTCAGGAAAAGAGTCAACAACCGCTACAATAGAGACCGTGATGACACTTGCGCAAGGTTCTTTGAGGCTGGAGAACAATGCCCTTATATCTCGGCAGATAAGCGGTAAGATAAGGCTGACGCAGGGTAAGATTATTTTAGATAAGATTACTTTCAGGATATTCGACCAGTTACTCAGCCATATAGAAGGTGAGATTATTACGGAGAACCAGCCTAACAGGGTCAAGCTTTCAATAGAGGCAGAGCCGTTCTTTGATAAAGATAAGCCGCTTTTTAAAAAGATAAGAATAGGGTTAAAAGGGGCCTTGGATAACCTGAATCTGCGCGGCAAGATAGAGAGGCCACTTGCTAAGGATCTCCATATTAACAGTTATTTTATCTATGAGAAAGGACTGCTTAATATAGGTTCAAGGCTGGGCATTGAGGCTGAGAAGGCCAATATAAACCATATTATCTCTATGGATACAGAGTTTAATCCTGAAGACTCGACATTTCATACGGTTCTGATACCAAATGATGGCAGGATCTTTATAAGCGGTGACTATTCAAAATGGGATACTATAAAGGTTGATATTGAAAATCAGCACCTTAAAATATACGGGTTTGATTTTTCGAATATAATTCATTCTATTGGCAAGGTGGTATTTAAGGATGGTGTATTCTCGCATTTTTTAGTTGATATTGATACAGAGGCGAGCATATTCAATTATTATCCGGTTGATGAGGTGGCATCTTCATTCCTGATAGATAAGAGGTCTATACGGGTTATATATCTTAAGATAGGCAATATAATCGCGGCCTCAGGTAATTTTAGTATAAAACCGCCAAGAAAGGCCCAGGTAAAGATAAATTTTTCTGATTTCAAGCTTGAAAAACCTTTTTTAATCTCAGATAAAGAGAACCCGGGTATAACAGGCGCGCTTTCGGGAGAGATCCTGCTTAACGGGCCCTTGACTAAGCCTGGTATGGATGTAAAGCTTATCGCGAAGGATGGGAACTTTGGTGCGGCTGATTACGATGTTATGCTGATTAATGGAGATGGGACATGGCCCTATTTAAGGATATATGATTCACGCATAGTTAATGGAGTCTCCTCTATTATGCTTGAGGGTGAGGTAGATGTAAAACAGATTACAGATAAGGCTTTTCTTGAGAATGTTACTATCAGCACGGATGATAATACCATAAAATGGGAGGGTTGGGATATAACTAAGATAGACGAGAGCCACGAATTTTCGCTAAAGAAAGGGCTGGCCAAAGGTGTCAAGGTAGGATATAAGACCTATATGGATGATGAGACAAAATATGATATATCCCAGCCGAGGGATGAGTTTCAGCTTGAGTATGACCTGCTTGATGATGAGAGCGTTATTGAGTTTAAGGCAAAAGAGGATGAAGAGTTTCTAGGGTTTAGGAAAAAATACAGTTTTTAGCTCGGGGGAGAGATATGGTTTTAAAGAGTGCTTTTAATAAGTTTATGGTAAAAACCAAATCATTGTTACGATATATGGGCGGCGTGGTTATCCTTTTTATAGAGGCAGTTTTTTGGATATTTATTCCGCCATTTAGAAAGAGGCAGATACTGGATCAGATGTATAAAGTAGGAGTCAGCTCACTGCCTATAGTATTCCTGACATCGCTGTTTACGGGCATGGTGTTGGCTTTACAGAGCGCGAATCAGATGCAGCGGATCTCGGCACAGATGTATATAGCCAGCCTTGTCGCGCTTTCAATGGTAAGGGAATTGGGCCCCGTGCTTACGGCGCTTGTTATTGCGGGTAGAGTTGGAGCCTCTATAACAGCGGAACTGGGCACAATGAAGGTTACAGAGCAGATAGATGCCCTGGAGACACTTGCTACAAATCCTATAAAATATCTTGTCGTACCCAGATTTCTGGCACTTATTATAATGCTGCCGCTTCTTACGATATACGCGGATTTTGTCGGTATGCTTGGAGGTTACATTGTCGGGGTATTTAAGCTGCATATAGGTTCTAATATGTATCTTAATATGACTACCAGCCCGCTAGGCATTAAAGACCTTTATACGGGCCTATTAAAGAGTATTATCTTCGCGGTCATTATAGCTATAATAAGCTGTTACGAGGGCTTTAGGACTTCCGGTGGCGCGGAGGGTGTAGGACGTTCCACAACACTAAGTGTCGTTACGTCATTTATATTGATAATAGCCGCGGATTGCCTGTTCACGGCGTTATTCTATTTTATTGGGTAATAGGGAGAGGGGCGATATGATAGATGTAATAAATTTATATAAGAGGTTTGGGGACAGCCAGGTGCTAAAAGGCCTGAACCTGACTATTGGCACAGGCGTAACACAGGTTATAATCGGTTGTTCCGGATGCGGTAAGAGTGTTTTGCTAAAACACATTATAGGTATATTAAAGCCTGAAATAGGCCAGGTAATAATTAACGGGCAGGATGTGACCAAATTAAAAGGCAAGGCGCTCAGTGCCTTGAGAATGACATTTGGCATGCTTTTTCAGGGCGCCGCGCTATTCGACTCGCTTACAGTAGCGGAGAATGTCGGTTTTAATCTTATTGAGCATACTGACCTTGATTCTCAGACAATCGCTAAGAGAATAAAGGAGGCGCTCTCTTTGGTTGGCTTATACAATATAGAAGAGCTTATGCCATCAGAGCTTTCAGGCGGTATGCGAAAAAGAGTAGGCCTGGCAAGGGCTATCGCTATGCAGCCTAAGATTATACTTTACGATGAGCCTACAACAGGGGTGGACCCTATTATGGCGGATGCTGTTAACGAGCTGATTATCAGGTTACATGATAAGCTCGAGATTACATCTATTGTCGTTACACACGATATGGTCAGCGCATATAAGGTTGGCAGTAGGATAGCCATGCTTTATGATGGAAAGATAGTTGAAGAAGGCAGCCCTGACCAGATTAAAAATACCAGTAACCCTATAGTAAAACAATTTATAACAGGTGCCGCTAATGGCCCTATTACAAAAGGCGAGAATTTTAATCAAAGTGTACCAATTTAAAGAGGAGGTAGCATGAAATCTATGGAGTTTGATATCAAGATAGGCCTTTTTATATCTATAGGACTTATTCTACTGACGATTATAACATTCTCAATAAATGATTTCTTTTTTAAGCCAGGGTATAATATATACGCGGTTTTGGGGTTTGCCAATGGTGTTAAGAAATCAGCCCCGGTAAGGCTCGCGGGTATTGAAGTAGGGGAAGTAAAGGAGGCAAGTGTCTTTAAAGATAAGAATGATAAGACAATGGTAAAGCTGAAACTTTGGCTTACCAGTGACGCTAAGGTGGAAAAAGACTCGCAAATGATTATTAATACGCTAGGCCTTATCGGAGAAAAGTATGTGGAGATTGTCCCCGGTACTCCAGGTACGGCATTTATGTCAAACGGAGATACTATTATAGGCTATGACTCTGTTTCTGTAGAGCAGATTACAAAGAAAGGCTATGACATAGCTATAAAACTTGAGAAGGCAATCGACTCAATGGATGACATACTAAAGCAGGTAAAGAGTGGTGATGGAACAGTAGGCAGGCTTATATATGATGATACGCTTTACAATGATGTAGAGGCCATTATAAAAGATATCAAGGCCCATCCGTGGAAGTTAATAGGCGGGCCCAGGAGTACAAAAAAAAAGACAAAGGACACAAAGGTGGAATCCACCAAAAGTAATTTTGGCCCCTCTTAGACTAGGCGCTTCGCGCAACTAATTTTGTATTGCGTATTGCGTGATGCGTATTGCGCTAGAGATTTTACGCAATACGATATACCTGTCTACCAGCAGGCAGGCGCGGAACGCACAACGATATATAATGCGAGATACGAGACATGCAGACAAAGACAGTTTTTATGTGCCAGAGTTGCGGATACCAAAGCCCAAAATGGCTTGGCAGATGTCCGGAATGTAATAAGTGGAATTCGTTTGTAGAGGAATCCTTTGATAACAATATTACGAAATCCAGCAGATCTATAATATCTGACCTTGTATCATCTAATAGGCCGCAAAGGTTATCTGCTATACAGCCAAAAGACCTGCTAAGGACAAATACCCGGATAGGAGAATTGGACCGTGTATTAGGAGGAGGGCTTGTAGAAGGCAGCGCCGTACTTGTAGGGGGTGAACCTGGTATAGGAAAATCTACCTTGATGCTGCAGGTCTCTCATATAATAAGCAAAGAAAGGAGGGTTCTATATATAAGCGGGGAAGAGTCTTTGAGCCAGATAAAGCTTCGTACCCAGAGGCTTGGAATCTCCTCGGATAATCTCTATATTGTCAACGAAACCGATCTTGTACGTATTATTGAATATATAAAAGATATAAAGCCTTATATGGCTGTAATCGATTCTATCCAAACTGTATATAATCCGCAGCTTTTACAAAACGCGGGTACTGTTACCCAGGTAAAGGAGTCCGCGGGCATGTTGACAGTATTGGCGAAATCCAGCGGTGTATCAGTATTTATCATAGGCCATATTACTAAGGAAGGTGTTATCGCGGGCCCGAAGGTGCTTGAGCATATCGTAGATTCTGTTATATATTTTGAAGGACAAAAAGAGTCACCACTGCGTATATTAAGGGCAATAAAAAACCGTTTCGGGCCAACAGATGAAGTTGGGGTATTTTCTATGGAACAAGATGGATTAAAGGAGGTGAAAGACCCATCAGGGATCTTTATCCCGCATAAGAATAACCCGTTACCCGGATCATCTATAACAGCTGTAATTGAAGGCACCCGCCCATTCTTAGTTGAGATACAGGCGCTGGTGACTGCTTCGGGTTTTGGCATGGCAAGACAGCGCTCTATGGGGTTTGATTTAAACAGGATGATACTGCTTATAGCTGGGTTGCAGAAAAATCTTGGCCTAAATCTTACTAACCAGGATATATACTTGAATGTAGCCGGTGGAGTCAGGGTGAATGAGCCTGCCTCTGACCTTGCTGTAACTGTCGCGATAGCTTCGAGTTTTAAGGATAAGCCTATTCGACAGGATACGGTTATTCTTGGGGAAGTGGGCTTGACATCCGAAGTGCGGAGCATAACCCAGACAGGGGCACGGGTTAATGAGGCAAAGAGATTAGGTTACAAGAGATGCATAATCCCCGCGTCTAATTGTAAGAGTTTAAAAAGTATTACGGGAATAAAATTAATCGGGGTTGATAATGTTTCACAGGCATTTGAAGAATTGTTTGTATAAAAGGTAAAGATAAATATTAAATTAAAAAAGTATTAAGGATTAAATTATAAGTTATAAGTTAAATAAGATCAAAATTTAATTTACAACTTAATTCTTACAACTTAATTCTAAAATCTTTTTCTTTACCTCTACCTTCACCTATTCATAAGGAGTATTTGAAATGACATTAGCTTTTATTAGATCATTTTTTGTAATAATCAGTACGATAGTAGGGTATCAAATAGGTATACTATTAACCACGTTTAGCCCCTACTGGCCTATATCAGCGGCAGCGATAGGTTTCCTGATATCATTAATAATAATATTGGCAGAATTCAGCATGAGGAAGGTCTCGTTGAGTGGCCTCTCCGCGGGTGTCTTTGGGTTTGTATTCGGGCTCTTAATGGCAAAACTTATAACAGATTCCTTTATCCTTAAGTCTATAAACCAGATGAATGAGACCCTGGCGCTGGTTATGCAGGTAGTGCTGACCTTGATCTTTTGTTATTTTGGTATGACGTTGGCGATAAGAGGAAAGGATGAGTTTAACCTTATAATACCTTATGTAAAGTTTACCAGGCAGGATAGGCGTGACGATATAACTATTATAGATACGAGCGTTATAATAGACGGCAGGATAATAGACCTTTGTGAAACCGGTTTTATCGGTGGAAGGTTCATAGTACCGCGTTTTGTATTGAGAGAACTCCAGCAGATAGCGGATTCTTCGGATTCCCTGAAACGCAATCGCGGACGCAGGGGGCTGGATATACTTAACAAGATGCAGAAGAACGTTAAGATGGACGTAAAGATACACGAAGAAGATTTCCCTGATATAATCGAGACAGACGCCAAACTGGTAAAGCTTACTAAACTCTTACGAGGCCGTGTCTTTACAAATGATTACAACCTTAACAAGGTGGCTGAATTGCAGGGGGTACAGGTGCTTAATATTAATGAGCTCAGCAATGCCTTAAAGCCTGTTATGCTTCCCGGGGAAGTAGTAGAGGTAAAGGTTGTAAAAGAAGGTAAAGAGCATAATCAGGGGATAGGTTACTTAGATGATGGAACAATGATTGTAGTAGAAGGCGGAAGGCAGCTTATAGGGCAACGGAAGAAAGTGGCGGTAACCAGCGTATTACAGACCGCGGCAGGCCGTATGATATTCGCGAAGGCTATTAATGGTAACGAAAAATAGTGTTTCGACCCTGTTTCCAAACCAAAGGGGATGGTGGGTGCAGTACAACCCACTGTCTTCTTTGGTTTGGAAACAGGGTCAAGACTATATATAAGGTAGAGGCGATAGATGAACAAGGTAGCGGCAATAGTTCCTTCCGCGGGCACCGGAAACAGAATGTGTTCCAAGACAGATAAGCCTTTTATTAAACTTCACGGCAGAGAACTTATATTATATTCGCTTATAACCTTTGAAAAATCGAACCTTATTTCCGAGATAGTAATCCCGGCATCAAAAAAGAACATACCAAGAATAGAGAGATTAGTAAAAAAAGAAGGCATAAAAAAGGTAACAAGGGTTGTATTGGGCAGCAGGTACCGCGCTGGTTCGGTACGGAAGGGACTTTTAAGTATTAGCCCTGCCATGGATCTTGTTCTTATACATGATTGCGCCCGCCCTTTTTTGACAACTACCATGATAAAGCGCTCTCTTGTCGCGGCAAAAAGATACGGAGCCTCTCTTTGCGCTGTAAGGGTAAAGCCTACGATAAAAGAGGCAGACGCGAAAGGGTTTGTTAAGAAGACTCTTAACAGGCGCCTCTTATGGCAGGCGCAGACGCCACAGGTATTTAAGAGGAACCTAATAGAGTCCGCGTATAGGAAATTAAGCGGGAGTTATAACCGGTTTACAGATGATACAGCTCTTCTCGAAGCGATAGATAAAAGAGTAAGGATAGTAGAGGGAGATTATAACAATATAAAGATAACGACGCCTGAGGATATAGTTGTAGCTGAGGCGATAATAAGAAAACTAAAAGGAAAAAGTAAAAAGGATTGCAGCTTACAACTGAAAATATGAATATACGAATAGGCATAGGATACGATATACATAAGCTTGCTGAGGGAAGAAAACTTTTCTTAGGAGGCGTTGAAATACCCTTTGAAAGAGGGCTTATCGGCCATTCTGACGCGGATGTGCTCCTGCATGCTATATGCGACGCTATATTAGGCGCGTGTGGCGGGGGTGATATCGGCACCCGCTTTCCTGACACAGCCGCGGAATTTAAAGATATAAAGAGCGCCATACTTTTACAGAGGGCTTATGGCGCTATGGTAGATAAGGTAGGCTGCAGTATAGTAAATATAGATGTTGTTGTTGTATGTGACCAGCCAAATCTCGAGCAGTACAAGGATAAGATAAGAAAATCTATAGCTGATATCCTGAGCATAGAGAAGGAAAATATAAATATAAAGGCAAAGACTACAGAAAATACATCCACTAATACAATATCAAGCTATGCTGTTGTTCTTGTAGAGAAAAGATGAGGAGATAGTTATGTATATAGCACTAGCATTAATAATTATATCTTTAGCTGTAATAGCGCTACTGTTTAGCAAAGAACTGCAGGCTACATACGAAAGAGATCCTGCCGCTACAAACTATATAGAGGTTTTGCTCACATACGCGGGGCTTCACGCGGTAATACTTTACAGGATAGCGCACTTTTTTCGAGGGATAAAGATACCTATCCTGCCAAGAATGATATCACAATTCGCGCGCGCGCTTACAGGTATAGAGATCCATCCAGGGGCTACTATTGGAAACGGTTTTTTTATAGATCACGGTACAGGCGTTGTAATAGGTGAGACAGCGGTTGTAGGAGATAATGTAACTCTCTTTCAGGGTGTTACTCTTGGAGGAACAGGAAAAGAGAGAGGCAAGAGACATCCTGACATAGGAAATAATGTTGTAGTGGGTACCGGTGCCAAGATACTAGGTAATATTATAATAGGGGAGAACTCTTATATTGGAGCGAACGCGGTTGTGTTAAATAATGTCCCCCCTAACTCTACGGTGGTAGGTGTACCCGGCAGGGTAACTAGACAGGATGGCAGGAAGATAGACAGGACATTGGATCATAGGCATGTGTTAGACCCTATCAAGCAGTCTATGGAGGCCCTTGAGGAGAGGATTCGGGAGCTTGAGAATAGATAATAAACAGGTCCGAGGTAATATCATAAAAATATATAATTCGCTGACAAAAAGAAGAGAGGAATTCGCGCCTATAAAGCCGGGTGTAATAAATATTTATACGTGCGGTGTTACTGTTTATGATGATTGCCATATTGGCCATGCGCGCAGTCTGTATATATTCGATGTAATAAGACGGTATCTGGAGTACAAGGGCTATAAGGTAAATTTTGTGCGCAACATAACAGATATCGATGACAAGATAATCAACCGGGCGAATGAACTTAACATAGAATGGAAAGAGCTTGTAGACAAATATATTCTAAGTTATAAAGAGGACTTAAAGAGCCTCGGTGTATCTGAAGGGCTACTCGATAAAGATGGCGAAGAACCTCGTGCCACAAAGAGTATCCCTGATATGATAAGTTATATAAAAGCGCTTATTGATAAAGGTTACGCGTATGAGGTGGATGGCGATGTATATTTTGATGTGCGCAAATTTACAGAATACGGTAAATTGTCAGGCCAGGATATAGACAAGGTGCGCGAAGGTGTAAGAATAGAGTCAGATGATAAGAAAAAGGACGCGCTTGATTTCGCGTTATGGAAAAAGTCAAAAGAGAACGAGCCTTGGTGGGAGAGTCCATGGTCAAAGGGAAGGCCGGGTTGGCACATAGAGTGCTCTGTAATGAGCCAGAGGTTTCTTAACGCGGATACGCTGGATATACACGCGGGAGGAAGGGACCTTATATTTCCCCATCATGAGAATGAGATTGCTCAGGCCCAGGCCAGGACCGGTAAGCCCTTCGCGAAATACTGGATACATCACGGGCTATTAACAATAGATGCCCAAAAGATGGCAAAATCTATTGGTAACTTTATAACGATTAAGGACGCCTTAAATAAATATCCTGTAGATGTGCTTAAGATATTCTATCTGCAGGCACATTACTCAAGCTCTATTGACTTTTCAGAAAAAAGGATTAAAGCGGCAAAGCAGGCCTTAGAGAGATTTAATATATTCTTTGATAAGATAGAGAGGCGGAAGAAATCAGGTGATAGTTCCCAGTTATGCTCTACGGAGTTTAAGCGCGGTATAGATACCTTAAAGCAGGAGTTTATACTCGCCATGGATGAGGATTTTAATACGCCCCAGGCTCTTAGTAAGTTATTTGAGATGGTAAGCAAGGCTAATATAGAATTAGAAAATCAGGGCGCTGGCATTGAGTACGCCAAAGAGGCGATAATGGATTTTGGCACGAGAATTTTTGGCCTATTTTCAAAACATGAGAAGATAGATTCTGAGAGGAAGAGTTTTATAGAGTCTAAGATAGCACAGAGAAACAGAGCGGGCCGGTCAGGAGATTTCCTGAAGGCAGACAGGATAAGAGAGGAATTACGCAAAGAAGGCATTATATTAGAAGATGGCAAGGCCTGGATGCATAAGCCGGCACTGGAGGGGACAACATGGCGGTCAATCTAAAAAAGGGGGTATTGATTACACTGGAAGGTCCTGAAGGAAGCGGTAAATCTACTCAATCAAGGATGCTAACACGTTTTTTAAGGAATAAGGGATATAAGGTAATACATATATGGGATCCCGGAAGTACAAAATTCGGTGAAGCGATAAGAAATATTCTGCTAACCCCCGGCAGTAGGTTTTCATGTAAAGCGGAGACCATGCTATATCTTGCCGCCAGGGCGCAGCTTGTTGATGAGAAGATTATACCTGCCCTAAAAAAGAGGCAGATAGTTATATGTGACAGGTTTATTGACGCGACAGTATGTTACCAGGGTTATGGCTTAGGCGTAGATATAAAAGAGATAAACAGGTTTAATGATTTTGTTACCGAAGCGACAGTACCTGATATAACTTTTTTTCTTGATATCAATGTAAAGAAGGGGCTCAAGAGGTCTAAGAATGTTAAGGGGTTTTCTGATAGGATAGAGAAGAGAGGCAGTAGTTTTCATGCCAGGGTAAGGAGCGGCTATATGAGGCTTTTTAAAAAATTCCCGGACAGAATAAAGAGGATATCCATAGACAGCAATGATAAGAAAGACACCCAGGAGATTATAAGGAGAATAGTATCCGATGCCATTGAGCGCGATTAAGGCCCAGGAGAAGGCTATAGATATTCTTAAAAAGAGTGTACACGAGTCACGAGTTGCTAATGCCTATCTTTTTTTAGGCCCCGGCGGAGTTGGAAAACATTCAGCGGCAAAAGAGTATGCCAAGCTGCTAAATTGTACGTCCAAAGAAGATGATAACTGTGGAAAGTGTGCCGCGTGTTTAAAAATAGAGAAAGGTATTCATCCGGATATCTTTGTAATATTACCGGAAGATGGCCGAAATATTATATCTATAGATAAGATAAGAGCGCTCTCAGCAAGGCTGTCACTAAAACAATTTGAGGCAAGATACAAGGTAGTCTTGATAGACGCGCAGGACTTGAATGAAGAGGCCTCAAACGCGCTTTTAAAAATACTTGAGGAACCCGGCGCGGATACGGTTTTTATACTAATAGCTGTCAGCGCCAGTGTTTTATTGGATACTATAGTCTCTAGGTGCCAGATAGTCAGGTTTAGGCCGCTTAGCAGGCATGATGTTGTAGAGGTTTTAAGAACAGATTTCGATCTTAACGAAAAAGAAGCTGGATTCTTAGCTGATCTCTCAGGCCTAAATATCAAGAGGGCATTATCTCTTAGGGGTGAAGGTACTCTTGTGTGGAAGAACAATATTATAGACGAGTTTGCCTCTAGCATGCCTTTACTAAATTCCGGCGATAAGAGTATAGTAAATCTTACCAGGGATATGCAGCGTGACGCGATGGACATTCTCCTATCTTTTTATAGGGATGTACTTGTGTACAAATACACCAAGGATACCGGCCTTCTTATGAATATTGATAGGCAGGAGGCTGTGCTAGAATTCGCGCGAATAAAAGAGACAGCAAGCCTTAACGCGGCTATAGGGTATATCGAAGCGGCCAAGGCCTTTCTCGAGGCGAATGTTAATGCCAAGCTTACTATAAGGCTATTACAGGAACGATTGGCAGGTTAAATAAAAAAACAATGAATATGCGGGGAAGAGATGAGGTAAATAAGCCCATCGCGAAAGACCAAAGGGGCAAGGCCCTTTTTGGGACAAGTTACGGAGAATGAAGAGGCGAGGTAACTTGTAGAATGAAGGGGTAATAATGATTAAGGTTGTTGAGGTAAAACAGCGGGAAGGGGGCAGCACCGCTCACTATATCGCGGGTGATGATTCTTTCTCAGCAGGTAATTATGTTATTGTTGAGTCTGATAGGGGCCTGGATTATGGAGAGGTACTTTCCGGAGAAGAGGTAATTCTTGATAAGGCCATGCCGCAGAAGAATATGCGCAAGATTATACGTGTTGCCACAAATAGCGATATTGAAAAGATAGACCGTAATCGCAAGACAGCAAAAGAGGCGATAAAGACCTGCAACAAGAAGATAATAGAACGTAAGCTTAATATGAAGCTTATTGACGCTGAACTCTCTTTCGATTGCAGCAAGATAATATTTTACTTCAGCGCGGAAGAGAGGGTTGATTTCAGGGACCTGGTAAAAGACCTAGCCAAGATATTTAAGGCGCGCATAGAATTAAAACAGGTAGGCGTGCGCGATGAGGCGAAGATGTTCGGCGGTTTTGGCCAGTGCGGAAGAGAATTGTGCTGCGCGAAATTCTTAAAGGATTTTGAACCTGTTACCATAAAGATGGCAAAAGACCAGAATCTCCCGCTTAATCCGACAAAGATATCAGGTGTATGCGGCAGGCTTATGTGCTGCCTCTCATACGAGCATAAGTATTATAAAGAATCCGCGAAGGGCTTGCCGAAGATAAGTCAGCGTATAAAGACAAAAGACGGTCCGGGCAAGGTCATAGACGTGAATTATCTAAAACGCGTAGCGGTTGTAGAATTGGAAGATGGAAGGCATGCCAAGATTGATTATAATAAATAGGCACAAGGCAGATGTGAAAAGGAAAAAGTAAAAAGTAAAAAGGGAAAAATATATAGTATTAAGGATTAAGCATTAGATTGCAAGTTATTTGAAATCTAAATTTAGATTGTAAGCTTAATACTTAATTCTTACAACTTAATTCTTGTAACTTAATGCTTAATACTTAATATTTATCTAGGATTTAAGATACAACCAAGGTTAAATATCTATGGCTAAAAAGTGTTTTTTTATAACAACGCCATTATACTACGTGAATGCCAAACCTCATATAGGCCATTCTTATACGCAGATAATATGTGACTGTATCTCGAGATACAAAAGAATGAAAGGCGAGGATGTTTTGTTTTTAACAGGTACCGATGAATATGGGCAAAAGGTATTGCGTTCAGCCCAGGCCGATGGTAAGGAGCCTTTGGATTATATAGATGATGTGGTCGCTAAATTTAAGAGCCTCTGGTCAATGCTTGATATATCTTACGATGATTTTATACGGACAACCGAGGCCCGGCATACGGATACTGTAAAAAAAGCGCTCTCTCTGCTTTATGAAAAAGGGGATATCTACCAGGCTGAATATAAAGGTTATTATTGCACGCCATGTGAGACATTCTGGCCGGAATCGCAACTTACGGATAAGCTCTGTCCTGATTGCAAAAGGGAAGTGGAAGAGATATCAGAGACAAATTTTTTCTTCAAGCTTTCAAAGTACCAGGACTGGTTGATAAACTATATAAAAGAGCACCCAGGATTTATAAGGCCAAACTTCCGGGTGAATGAGGTACTGGGGTATTTAAAAGAACCTTTAAATGATCTCTGTATCTCAAGGCCGCGCGAGAGGTTATCATGGGGAATAGATATACCCTTTGGCGAAGGGCATGTTACCTATGTCTGGTTTGACGCGCTTATAAACTATATAAGTGCTTGCGGCTGGGGAGTGGATAAAAAGAAGTTTGAAGATACGTGGCCCGCGGATTTTCAGGTTATTGGAAAAGATATATTGCGCCCCCACGCTGTTTATTGGCCTATTATGCTTCATGCCCTTGGAATAGAATTGCCAAAGGCTATATTTGCCCATGGCTGGTGGCTTATGGGCGGGGAGAAGATGTCTAAGACCAAGGGAAATGTTATAGACCCATTTTACATGATAGACAAATATGGTCATAACGGGTACAGGTATTTTATGCTGCGCGAGGTAAATCTTGGTTTGGATGGAACCTTTTCCGAGGATGCTTTTGTCAAAAGGTTTAACAGCGACCTTGCCAATGATATAGGAAACCTGTTAAACCGTACGCTTACTATGGTTGAGAAGTATTTTAATGGTATTGTTCCTGAAAAGGGCCAGACAGGAGAAGAGGAAAAAGCGCTTGAGTCTCGCCTGGAGCAGCTCCCCTTACGGTTAGACGCGCTCATGCCTGAGCTTAAATTTAATCAGGCCTTGACCGAGATATGGGAGGTTATTAATATAGCTAATAAGCATATTGAGGTTTCAAAGCCATGGGAACTTGCGAAATCAGGTAAGATAGAACACTTAAAGGCGGTTATTTATATATTACTACAGGTCTTAAGTGCCTGCGCGTTTTTGCTTTATCCATTCATACCGGACGCGTCTATGCAGATAGCAGGCCAGCTTGGCATGGATATAAACGAAGAGGAGATAAGCTTGCGCGGTATTGATAATGCTTTAACACCCGGTACTAAGATTCAAAAAGCAGATCCTATATTTCCAAGGATACAATGACAAGTCAAAAAGCTCTTTATCTCAATCGCAACGCTACAACGCCCCTCCACCCGGAAGCCCTTGAGTCTATGTTGCCCTATTATAGGGACAGCTATGGAAACCTCTCCGCATTGCACAGAAAAGGCCGCGATGTCAGAGTTGCGCTGGAAACTGCGTGCTTGCGAGTAATAAAGTTTTGTTGAAAAACGTACAACTTATAATTTGATACTTAATACTTTCAGAAAGATATAACATATGATAGAGACCCACGCGCACCTCGATTTTTGGCAATATAACGACGACAGGGATACTGTAATAGAGAGGGCTGTTAACTCCGGTGTCGATACTATAATAAATGTAGCCTCCAACCTTCAGGGAAGTTTTTCCTCAAGTGAACTTGCCGAGAAATATGAGCGCATATACGCTACATGTGGTATACATCCACACGATGCCAAGGACGCGAATGATGACGCAATAGCAAAACTTAAACGCCTGGCCCTGTCGCGGGACAAGGTAATCGCGGTAGGAGAGGTTGGCCTTGATTTTTATAGAAATCTTTCTCATAAAGACGATCAGATCGG
Organism: uncultured Planctomycetia bacterium; assembly: GCA_964523875.1. GTDB lineage: Bacteria > Omnitrophota > Gorgyraeia > JABMRG01 > JABMRG01 > JAUVHV01. Next base: position 68,151 of record CAZGAS010000001.1, read on the forward strand.
GGCGTTTACAAGATTTGCAAAACTTAGCGAGGAACTTAAGCTCCCGCTTATACTCCATTGTAGGGAAGAGGCGCAGGGAAAGAGAGACGCCGCTGAGCTGATGTTTAAAATAATGGAGGATAATCTTACCGCGCCGTTTACCGGGGTAATGCACTGTTTTTCAGGTGATGACCAGCTCCTCGATAAGTGCCTGTGTTCCGGGCTCTATGTATCTTATACCTGTAATATTACGTATAAAAACGCGGGCCATTTAAGGGAGGTTGTTAAAAAGACGCCCCTGGATAGGCTATTGCTTGAGACAGACTCTCCTTTCTTAAGCCCTCAGGAGAAAAGGGGCCAACGCAACGAACCGTCCAATCTTAAGTATCTTGTTAAACAGATAGCCGAGATTTACGATATTGAAGAGAAAGAAGTGGAGTCGCGGACAACCGAGAACGCCAAAAGGCTTTTTTCAATCAAGGATAGTATTTAGGCCTACGGTTTTTGGGCCTTGGCGATAACCGAACAACGAGCACCGGGATAAATTGCGCGAGATACCTGTTTTAATAAGGATAAGTATGCTGAAGAAGGCCAGAGAGATTGTAAATAAAAACCGTTTGTACGCGTGGATGATAGTCTTTATTATCCTTATCCAGGCTTTTTCCGCTGCTATACATAGCAACTATATGTTGCCCGCAAAAGATTCTTATTTTCAGCGCGAGCAATTCAATGCTGAGGTTGAATTAAAAGAGCAGGTTCTTAGAGATGCCCTGTTAAAAGACAGGCAGCTCGCGCATAATCTTGGTTTTATCTTTATCATGGCCCTTGGCCTGCTGATAATAGGTGTCTTTTTTCTTGCTTATTATATCAGCAAGAGAAGAGAATCCATTAACATTATACCACGTACGCTTGATTCGCCTGAGGCAGGATGGTCATTATTAGATGTTATAAAGGTAGCGATACTCTTTGCCTTTTTCCATTCTTTTTTTTCAATAGCTGCCTATCTGCTAAGGCACCTATTTTCAGCCCCACTCTTTGATAGGCGTTTTGATATGGTCATATCCACAGGCATTATGGATCTCCTCGCGTTTATTTTTATATTAAGAGTTGTTATCTTTAAGAACTGTCAATCTTTAACGGCACTCGGCATATCAGCGAAAAATATTTTTCAAAATATACGTGTCGGGCTTTATGCTTATATAGCCTTTTTACCCATTCTTATAGCGCTCTTATTTTTCACTATAGCAATTGCCAGGCTTTTGGATTATACACCGCCGCCGCAGCCTGTATACGAGCTTATATTTAAAGAGGATAGGACGTTTCTTCTGGTTTTGACATCTTTTCTTATAGCGTTACTTGGACCGATTACAGAAGAAGTACTCTTCAGGGGGTTTCTATACGCCGCGCTTAAGAAGGCCCTGGGCATAGGCTTGGCTATTATTATAAGCGGATTTTTATTTTCATTTTTGCATATAAACCTTTTGGGTTTCGTGCCCATACTGGCACTCGGGGCGTTTTTGGCGTATATGCGGGAGAAGACAGGTTCACTTATACCCTCTATTACGGTTCATATAGTGCACAACAGCGCCATTACCTTTATGATGTTTTCTATTCGGGAGATTATGTCAAAGACTGTGTAAAATAGTTGCGCATTACGCAATACGCTACCATGTTTTATCTAATATTTGATATTCTATGATTGAGAGGAGAATGATGAAAGCAAAGACAATATCTTTTACCAATAATAAGCTAAAGATAATCGATCAGAGAATACTCCCGCGAAAGGTCAGTATAATAGAGACGTGCCATATTAGAGATGTACATCATTATATAAAGACGCTTGCTGTTAGGGGTGCCCCTGCCATAGGCGTATTCGCGGCATATGGAGTATACATTGGGATCAGAGATTTAAAGAGCGTGGATAGGAAGGTTTTTCTAAGGCAGCTTTCAAAGGCAATTGATTATATTAAGACAAGCAGGCCAACGGCTGTAAATCTTTTCTGGGCGCTTAATAGGATGAAACAGATAGCGTTTGCGAATAAGAGCGAGCCTGTAGCGGTGATTAAGAGAATACTCCTGGAAGAGGCGAGGAAGATACATAGAGAAGATGAACGGATGTGTGACGATATCGGCCTTAACGGGGCAAGGCTTATAAGCTCCGGTGATACCATACTTACGCATTGCAATGCCGGGGTATTAGCGACAGCCGGAATGGGTACAGCGTTAGCCCCTATCTATAAGGCTCACGCGCAAGGCAAAAAGATAAAGGTCTACGTTGATGAGACGAGGCCGCTTTTGCAGGGCGCGCGCCTAACAGCCTGGGAGCTTAAGCAAGGAGGCATAGATGTAACACTTATATGTGATAATATGGCAGCCGTTGTTATGAAGCAGGCAAAGATAGATAAGATAATAGTAGGCGCCGATAGGATAGCGGCAAATGGTGATGCAGCTAATAAGATAGGTACTTATGGCTTAGCAATACTCGCGAGGGCGCATAAGATTCCGTTTTATATTGCCGCGCCAAGTTCTACATTTGATTTTTCACTTATAGATGGGCGCCAGATACCCATAGAAGAGCGTTCTGCTCAGGAGGTTAGTAAGATATCCAATATATGCCACGCGCCAAAGGGTATAAAGGTATATAACCCCGCTTTTGATGTTACACCAAGGTGTTATATCAGCGCGATTATTACTGAAAAAGGAGTCTTCACGAAGCCATCTAGAAGGTCATTAAAAAGTTTACAGTAAAGGAATTCGAAGAATTCCATTACGTCATAGCTATAACTAAACGTGTATACTACAGTCATGAAGAACAGATTATCAGATATTGGTGAGTTTGGTTTAATCGAAAAAATAAGAGAGCTAAGTCGCACGGGCCCATCTGTAGTCAGGGGCATTGGTGACGATTGCGCTGTTCTAAGATACAAAAAGAACAGATACATCTTATTCACCACGGATATGCTTGTAGAGGGTGTGCATTTTACTTTAAAGAAGACAACGCCTGAAGCTATAGGCCACAAGGCGCTAGCTGTTAATATAAGTGACATAGCCGCGTGTGGTGGTATCCCGAAATACGCGGTGGTATCAGTAGGTATGCCTGTGGGTATTTCACGCGATTACGCTTTGAGGTTATACAAAGGCATAGAAAACCTAGCGCGTTTTTTTAAAATGGATGTGGTTGGCGGGGATACAAATGCTTCTGAAAGGCTTATTGTATCTATAGCGATGCTAGGGGAGGTTTCGAAGAAGAACCTGCTTCTTCGTTCCGGAGCCAAGGATAAGGACGCGATAGTATTAAGCGGCCCCCTCTCCAAAGAGCCTGACCACCTGATGTTTACACCTAAGATTGAGAAATCTCAGCTTATCCTTAAAGGCCTCATGCCAAGCGCTATGATAGATATATCAGATGGGTTTTTATCAGACCTTGGGCATATACTTAAAAGCAGCAACAAGGGTGCCCTTATCTATGAGTCATTAATACCATGTAAGGATAAAGAATATTCTTTTAAGAAAATAATTAATACAGGTGAGCAGTTCGAATTATTATTTACCATGCCAGCTAAGAAGCTCAGCGGGCTGGGTAAGGGGTTTTATGTAGTAGGAGAGATAGCATCCGACAAAGAGGGGATAACGTTAGTAGATAGGTCAGGCAAGAGAAAGAAGGCAAGGCCAGAAGGTTATACGCATTTTTAAATGAAGAATGTTCTTATTTCAAATAATGAAAAAGAGACAAAGGCCTTAGGCGCAAGGTTAGCTAAGCTGTTAAGCCCGGGTGATAACATAGCGTTAACCGGTAATCTTGGTTCAGGAAAGACCACCTTTACAAAAGGCCTGGCTCGCGGATTAAATATCGAAAAGCCTGAATATGTTAATTCACCTTCCTTTGTCCTGATGAAGGAGTACAAAGGAAGGGCAAGCCTGTACCACTTTGACCTCTATCGGCTTGACAGCCTTGAGGATATAGAATATATTGGTATGCAAGAGTATCTTAATGGAGACGGTATCGTGGTTATAGAATGGGCAGATAGGATGAAGATATTGCTGCCTTCTGAATATCTCGAGATATCCATTGATATAACAGCGCAAGAGAAGCGAAAGTTTACATTTATAGCCCATGGCAAAAGATACAATAATATTATCAGCCGATACATCAAACCTCAAGTTTAGTATAGCTTTATTAATAGGGGTCAATCCCGAGCAGCCTGTGGTGAGCCCGTCTAACCAAGGTCGAGGCCCTGAATTGGTGGAGCAATTTACCTCTATTGCCCCTGGCAGGCAGTCTTCTGATATGCTTCTGGAGATAGACAAGCTTCTGTCAAGGCATTCATACGGTATAGAGGATGTAGATCTATTTTCAGTCGGCCTCGGGCCAGGCTCGTTTACAGGCCTGCGTATAGGTGTGACTACTATTAGGGCGATGGCATTGGCACTTAAGAAGCCTATAATAGGTATCCCCAGTATCGATGCACTGGCATACGCTGTCGCGGATAATAATCAGGATATTTGTGTTATTATAGATGCGAAACAGGCCAAGGTTTATGCATGTTTTTATAAACAAAACAAAGGTATAATAAAACCAGCAGGTAAAATTCTCTTGCTTCCTATTGATGAATTACTCGCCAGGGTAAAGGCGCCCGCGCTGTTTACGGGCGACGCCATAGCGTTATATAAAGAGCCTATATTAAAGGCGAATATTGCGGGTGTAAATTTTACATCAGAAGAGGCGTGGCTTCCTAAAGCTGCGATTATCGGGGCGTTGGGTTTTGGCAAATGGAAAAAGAGATATAGGGATAGTGTTTTTACGCTTGCTCCCCTTTACATATATCCTAAAGAGTGCTCAATAAAGAACGCAGGAAAGCATAGCTCATGAAATATCCGCGTAATAAAAAACCTTATATACGCAATACGCACAACGCACAACGCAATACGAGATATAACCAACTTTGCTACCGTCCAACATTCATAGAGGTGGATTTGAACGCTATAAGGCATAACTTCCTGCAGATTAGAAAGTATGTGGGTGAGGATACCGCGATACTTGTGCCGATAAAAGCTAACGCGTATGGACATGGCATGCTTGAGACCTGTGGCACGCTTGTGGAATCAGGGGTTGATTATTTGGGAGTAGGTACAGTAGATGAGGCTATGTTTTTAAGGAGGAATGGTTTCACGAAGATACCTATATTGATGCTTGGATCTGTGTTAACATCAGCGGTTGAACCTATTATATGTAATAATATAACGCAGACAGTAGGTGATATGCGGTTAGCCCGTGCGGTTGATAAGAGCGCAGGAAGGGCAGGAAAAAAAGCAAAGG
>CAZGAS010000001.1:73456-82679 GCA_964523875.1 uncultured Planctomycetia bacterium
GTCCATATAAAGATTGATACAGGTATGGGCAGGATAGGCATATGGCATGAAGACGCTATAGGGTTGATAAGCAAGATTAGTAAACTTAACAACGTGAAGATAGAGGGCATATTCAGCCATTTTCCAAGTGCGGATGAGGATAGCATACTTACCCATAAGCAGATAAAGGATTTTTTATCACTTCTTGAAGACGTGCAGAAGATAGGTATTGACATAAAATACAGACACATGGCAAACAGTATGGCTGTTGTTGATTATAAGTCCTCTCACATGAACCTTATAAGGCCAGGGCTTATGGCCTATGGTATATCTCCAAGGGTAGGCGCCTTTGGCAATAAGATCAACCTAAGGCCTGCCTTATCTTTGAAAAGTAAGATAGTCTTTATCAAGGATGTTCCCCCGGGAAGAAAGATAAGCTATGGAGGCACGCATACAACTACTTATCATGCGAGGGTTGCTACTATTCCTATTGGATATGGAGATGGCCTAAACAGGAGGTTATCTAATATAGGTAAAGTACTTGTTAAAGGCAAAAGAGCGTTGATAATCGGCATGATCTGCATGGATCAGTTTATGCTGGACATCAGTCACATAGATAACGCTAAAATAGGTGATGAGGTTGTTATAATAGGTAATCAGAATAGACTTAGTATAAGCGTGGAAGAGATGGCCCAACTCTGTGATACCATACCATATGAGGTGGTCTGCTGGCTTGATAAGAGGATTGCCAGAAAATATATATTAATAAAAAAATAGCTGTTTTATTAAAGACAGAGATATAGAGAGATATAGAGAGATTATAAGAGATTTTAAGACTATATCCACGAAAAACTCTCGTATTAACCCTTGACTCATATACCCAAATACTATATACTTCCATCATAATATATCAAAACGTATCAGATACTATCAGGCAGCATAGCAGCATTCCGGGATAGGTTTTTGATATTTTAAACGAAAACCGATAACCAAAAACCTATAATCGAAATTAGTGGCGCGAGGCACCTAATTTACCAGGAGTTACAATGAAGGCTGAGAGATACTATTCCGCAAACGAGGTCGCAAGGCTCCTAAGCATTTCAAAGCAGACATTAGTAAGGTATGAGGCTAAAGGTATATTTCCACGCGCGAGACGCAACAATGTCAATAAATGGCGCGAGTATACTATTAGTGAAATAAATCACCTAAGAAAAATAATAGGCAGGACAGGATAATGCCAAAGACTGCGTTAGGGGTATATATATCACAAAAGAATGTGGATATTATAGAGATCGCAGGCTCAAAGAACGCGCCTGTTTTTATGAATTTTATACGCCAGGAGATACCACCTGCCGTTACCGTTGTTGACGCTGACATGGCTGAGAAGAACCTGTCTGAACAGGATGCGATAGCGATCGCTGTTAAAGAAGGGTTTGAAAAGCTTCATTTAAAACCCCGTGACGTACAGACCGTTCTCGCTTCAAGCGATATTATGATACGTTATTTTGACATGCCAGTTCTTCCAAAATCAGAACAATCACAGGCTGTAAGGTTCGAGGCAAAGAAATATATCCCGTTTAAGCTGGAAGAGATAACCAGTGATTTCAAGATTTCGATAGAATCAAAAAACAAGAAGGCAATGGATATTTTTTTTATTGCCGCGACAAAGGTGCAAATCAATGTTCATGTAGCAAGATTTAAGCATACAAAAGCAGTTGTTTCTGGCATAGATATTATGCCCCTTGCGCTTTGGCGTGTACTGTTACTTCATAAAAAAGTGGAACCAAAAGAGAGGCTAGTAATATTGTATGCTGATAACGATAGAGCGAGTGTCTCAATACATATAATAGAATCAGGGATGCCGTTTATGAGCCGTGATTTTAAGGTATCTATAGATGATAAAGAGGCTGTTTTTGAAAAGATTGTAAGCGAGTTGAGGGTTTCCATAGACTATTATTGCAGGCAGAAGCATAATATGAAGATAGAGAAAATAATCACCTGCGGAGAGATGTTATTTTCGGGCCTGGATACATATATAGCAGACGAGCTTAGTATCGTCACGGGCTCTCTCTATGATTTTAATAAGGTCAAAAACTCGGACACGGTTTTGCCATCCGCTATCGTGGCACTCGGTACGGCGCTTGAAGGTTTAGGAAGATCTAATTATAGCGTAAATTTTTCTCCTTTTAGTGCCGCTATAAAACATAAAAAGACATATAACATTGTGACTATGGAATGTATAGCCGCGCTAGTTATTATTGTACTTTTCTATATATTGAATAATATGTTAATAAAAAACATAGCTGTAAATCTTAAGGCTATAAGCAATCAGGCGGAGTCTCTTCCGGCGAATACATTACGCCTAAGCGTAGAGAAGCTTACCGCGCGTAAGGAAGAGATGCTAAAAGATACACAACTTCTAAGCCTTGTAGTTAACAACAGGGTCTCCTGGGCAGTGAAACTCGTCAGCATAGCCAGTGATCTATCAGCCAGAAATAAGGAAGCCTCCAGCGGGGTGTGGTTAAACAGCCTGGCTATGAAAGAGTCCTTTATACAGGGTGATTCTATTTATCCGTCTGATATCGCGCGCGAAATTTTTATGTCAGGAAGGTCATTTTCATCAGATACCAGTAAAGGTATGGTTTGTATAAATGAATTTTTTATTACGCTTAAGAAGAACGTAAAATTCATGGAGCATTTGGACAACATAGATTTAGGCTCAGTAGATAAGCAGGATATGGAAGGTTATCTGGTATCGACATTTGCTATATCCGCTTATTCGGGTAAGGCTATTCACGCGGCTAGCGCGCCATCTAAATCCAGAAAAATAGGCAGAAGGTAGAGATGCAAAAACAATTCCACATAAATCTTGATGAGAAAACAAAGGTTGTTATAACAACCACGGCTATAGTTGCCGTTACGTTTTTTATCTGCTTAGGTATTATGAAGCATCAGATTAAAAAGAGCCATGATATCCGCACGAAGATAGTACAGGAATCTAAGAAAATCGCGTTGAGAAATGATATAGCCAAGATACAGGTTAAGCAGGATGAGTATATTAAATATTTTTATGATACAGCGGATCAGAAGAATTTCAGGTTGATAATATTCGGGCTTGCAAAAGCATCAGGCGTAGAGATTGTTTCTATACAACCTTTTGGCCGTAAAGGTATCGCTAGTATCTCAAAAAATTTCCTGAAAATAAGTGTAAGATGTACATATAGTCAACTTGTTGAGTTTATAGCGGAGATTGAGGCTCTTACGGAGATTATAAAGTTAGAGGAGCTGTCTGTGGCAGACCTATCAGATATGAAGGGTTATATAGCCGGCGATGAAGATAAAAAGAAAGAATTTATGGGATCTGACACAAGGACTACGGTCTCTCTTATTGTAGCTGCTTATTCTACAAAACATTAAAGGCCTTATGGATAAAGATAAAAAACAACAGTTGGCATTGATTATACTGATACCTGTGTTCCTGCTCAGCCTATTATATGCCCGTATGCAAAAGGCTTCTAAGGAGAGTGCCCAGGAGATTAAGCAGGAAGAAAGTATAAGCGAAGACAAAAGGATAGACCATATCCCATTGCCTAACGGGCCCCTGGACACTGAGCACGTATTATTAAAAACAGACCCTTTAAAGGATCTGTTTCAGTTCTATTTGTATAAGGTGTGCATGGTCACACCTGAAGAGAAGATAGATATTCCTCTACCAACGCTTACTATAGAGGGTATAATATGGAATTCAGATATGCCGCAGGCTATAATAGATGGCAAGGTTGTCAGGATAGGCGATGTTGTAAAGGATGTCGAGATTGTCGGTATTGAAAAGAGGGGAATAATTGTAGTATATAATGGAGAAAAGATAATCATAGAAAGGTAAGTGAGGCTACAACATACGGATGCTGATAAGATTATAGTGACGTAAGTTGTATGGCCGAATTTACCCCGAAGGATTTTACATGAAAGAAGATAATGAGAGGAGAATTTAGAAAATGAATATTATCCCTGGGTTTAGAAGCAGAAGAATAAGCCTCTTTATGGCCATAGTTCTGTTGCTATTTATGATTACGGGAGATATACCCGCGCAACAGAGTGCCTGCATTTCAATGGATTTCCAGCAGGCGGCCCTTAAAGACGTGCTTAAGATATTTTCCCAGCAGGCGGGCCTGAATTTTGTTGCGACTGATAATATAGAGGATAAGAAGATTACCTTGTATCTGGATGGTGTGACAGTACAGGACGCGCTCGATTCTATAATGCTGGCGAATAATCTTTCGTATGAGCAGGCAGAGGGCAGTGCTGTATTTATTGTAAAAGAGATAGGCAAGGCAAGGATAGACCTAACCACAAGGGTCTATAGCTTGGATTTCGCGCGTATATCAGCTTCAAAGGATGGTACAGAAGGCGATATATCAAATATAGAATCTATTATAGATAACCTTCTCTCAAAGGGGCCTGATGAGAAAAAATTAGGCAGCATAGTTGTTGATAAAAGAACGAACAGCCTTATTGTTACTACCATACTGAGTGATTTTCCAATCTTGGAAGAGACTATCGCAAAGCTTGATAGCATCACCCCTCAGGCCCTTATAGAGGCGGAGATAGTAGAGATACAGACAGGCGCCTTAAAGAAGCTTGGCCTGGAATGGGGCAGCTCTGATGGGACGTTTGTCAGGTTTACGGGCCCTACAAAGATTACGCATTTTCCGTTTGTCAGGAATAGCAATCCATTTTCACAGAGCCTTTTAGGGGATGTGACTACGACAGATTCTACTGAAACAGTTAATGATGTAACTACTAGCTCATCGAGCATATCGCAGACACCGATGCTTGGTGTGCTATCTCTGGAAGAGTTTTCTATGGTGTTAAGAGCCATGGAGACAGAAGGTTCAGCGCATTATCTGGCAAAGCCAAGGATAATGACTGTAAATAATCAGACCGCGGAGATAAAGATAACAGCGGATACGGCGATAGGTATTAAAAAGACAAGCGTAAGCGATACAGGAGAGGTCATAACAGAAGCAGAGAGAATAGAGACAGGTATTACGCTTAAGGTCACACCAACAATCAATAAGAAAGGTTATATTACAATGACTATAGAGCCGGAAGTATCAAGGGCTATACAGTCAGCGTATTTTGTAGATTTTGTTGACCCTACAAAGAGAAGCGCTAAGACAACAGTTATGGTAAAGGATGGCCAGACTATGGCTATAGGCGGACTCCTGAGAAACCATAAGGAAGATTCAAATAGAACCGTTCCGGGATTAAGCAAGATACCTTTTATAGGTAATTTATTCCAAAGTAAGAATGACCGTAGTATCCAGACCGAAATAATAGTGTTTGTAACTGCCCACGCTATACTCAATGTAGGCGACGCGATGGATGCCGCTAATCAGATAAAAGATTCAGTGGGAAGCTTTACATCACCAAAGAATTCCGCGCCCGCTGACGTGAGAGAAGCGGAGATTAAAAAGACAGTTATGAGGCTGCGGAAGAAGAGGGAAGTGGCCCGAGACAGGCAGTAGATAATTTATTGTACCAGATACCAGGTAAAAGGTAAAAGGCAAAAGGCAAAAGGAAAAGAAAAAAATATACAGGATTAAGGATTAGATTGCAACTTACAACTTAATTCTTGTAACTTAATGTTTACAACTTAGTTTTTTACAGTAACAAGGTTTAGATATTATGCGAAAATCAAAACTTAGGCTCGGAGAGATACTTATAAAAGAAGGCCTGCTTGCTGAGGTTCAGCTTGATGAGGCCCTGAGGTTTCAGAAGATCAGTGGTAGGCCTATAGGCGATATAATAGTAGATAGAGGTTTTGTAAAGGAAGATGATCTTGCTAATTCTCTGGCAAAACAACTTGACATCCCATTTGTATCCATAAAAGACGGCTCTCTGAATCCAGCGAAAAATGATAATCTTGAAAAACTTATTCCTCAGTCTTTTGCCAGGAGCCAGATGGCGGTACCACTATCAAAACATCTACAATCACTTACAGTAGCGCTTGCCAATCCGCTTGATCTTCTGGCCATCGATAACCTTAAGAAGATAACAGGTTATGATATAAATCCTGTTATAGCTACAAAGGGCGATATAAGAGAAGCTATAACAAAGTTCTATGGCTCAAGAGATCTCCTTGAAGAGGCTGTTAATAGTTCCTATGATGCTGATGTTGCCCAGGAGCCCATAAGCTCTATAGGCAACAGAGAGAGCCTGGAAGATATTGTCTCGCAGGCAGAAGAGGCGCCTGTTATAAAGCTAGTCAATCTTTTACTGATTCAGGCGGTAAAAGAGGGGGCAAGCGATATCCATATTGAGCCTTTCAGAGACAAGATAAATGTTCGTTTCAGGATAGACGGGATATTGCATAAGATAGCGCCTCCGTCACAACATCTTTTGATGGCACTTATATCCAGGGTAAAGATATTATCCAAGATGGATATCGCTGAAAAGCGCCTTCCTCAAGATGGTGGTTTTACGGTCAAGGTAGAGGACCGGTTGATAGACCTGCGGGTATCTGTTGTGCCGACTATATTTGGTGAAAAAGCTGTAATAAGAATTCTGGATAAGGAATCTATATCATTTGAATTGGATAAACTTGGTTTTTCGCAAAAAGACCTTACGCTATTTAAAAAGGCAATCGTTAGGCCATATGGACTTATATTTGTAACAGGTCCTACAGGAAGTGGTAAGTCAACAACGCTCTATTCAGCGTTAAACTATATTATGACGCCTAAGAAGAATATCCTGACTATTGAGGATCCGATTGAATATCAGATAAGCGGTATAAACCAGACGCAGGTCAAGCCTAATATAGGACTTACATTCGCGAAAGGCTTACGATCTTTTTTAAGACAGGACCCTGACATAATAATGGTTGGTGAGGTAAGGGACCTTGAAACAGCGGCTATATGTATAAGGGCCTCACTTACAGGGCACCTGGTTTTGAGTACGCTGCATACCAATGATTCCCCTTCCGCTATCACAAGGCTTATTGATATAGGGATTGAGCCATATCTAGTCGCGTCGAGCCTTTTACTTATTATAGCACAGCGGCTTGTAAGAAGGTTGTGCCCTAAATGCAAATGCCCGACAAAGATGCCGGAAGATATCGCTACGCGTTATAATCTCGCGAGACATGATATATTTGAGGCGGTAGGCTGTGATTTCTGCAAAAATACAGGGTATAAAGGAAGGATTGCTATACACGAGATATTATCGGTAAGCCAGGAGTTGAGGCAGCTTATTGCCGATCGCGCTGATATCGCGCGAATAAGGGATATGGCGAAACGAGACGGTATGAAGACCTTGACAGACGATGGCCTTTTGAAGGTAGTCGAAGGTGTAACTAGCATAGGCGAGGTTATGAGTTCGGTCTTTGAGTAGTGCTGGTTATTTTAATTCTATGAAATACTTATTTCGCGTGCTATTTATAGCGCATTGGAATTCTTTACATAATAATTTGTTTAATAGGATGTGGGAGCAACGTGGTAACATATCAATATATCGCAAGGGACAAACAAGGAAAGCCTAAAGACGGCTTTCTGGATGTAGAGAGCGAAGATGAGCTTGTGCGTGTATTGCAGGCGCAGGGCCTTATTGTTGTCAGCTTTCAGGAGTTTGACAAGATTGATAAGACTGTTGTAAGCCCTAAGAAAAAACATAAGATGCATACCGGTGTTAAACTTGATGATCTTATAACATTGGCAAAACAGCTTCAGGTTCTTCTTGGTGCGGGGATAACACTGCTTCGAAGCCTTGAGATAATAAGCCTACAGGTTCAGAGTAAGAATCTTTCTCAGGCTATCGAGCAGATGAAAAAGGATATATCAGCGGGCAGCAGCTTAAAAGCAGCTATAGCGAAATACCCTAAGGTATTTTCCAACTTATGGGTCAATATAATAAACACCGGAGAGACAACGGGTCAGCTTCCATTCGCGTTGGAGCAGCTTGTTGCCTACCTTGAGTCGTCATCATCCCTGCAGCGCAAGATTAAGAATGCCCTTGTCTATCCCGTGATAGTCATATGTGTCGCGATTGCCGCGGTCACTGTGTTTGTAGTAAAGATAATCCCTATGTTCGCTGATATATATAGTGGTTTTGACGCGGAGTTACCGGTTTTTACGCAGGCGATTTTTGCTATATGCCTTAGCATTAAAAAATATTTAATATTAGTCATAGGTGTTATCGTGGCAATTATTGCTGGGGTACGTTATTACAGAAAGACCTACGAGGGCAGAAAACGTATAGACGGTATGCTGCTAAATCTTAAGCTTATAGGCGATGTTATGAAGCAGATCGCGGCAGTACGATTCGCGTCAGGGCTGCACATGCTGATAACAAGTGGTACCCCTATATTGCACGCGCTTGAAATAGTCTCAGAGACATCTAACAATGTTATTATAAAAGATATGCTCCAGACAGTTAAAGAGAGTGTGCGCGAAGGCAAGTCAATGTCAAAACCTATTATGGATGCAAATATTTTTCCTGATATGCTTGCTCATATGATAGCTGTTGGCGAGGAGTCAGGCGCGCTCGCGGATATGCTAAAGAACGCGGCAAAGTTTTATGAAGAGAGAGTAGACGCGACAATATCAAGGCTTGCCGCGATGTTTGAGCCTATATTAATAGTTGTAATAGGTATTGTAGTTGGCGCACTTGTAATAGCTATGTTTTTGCCAATCTTTGGTCTATCAAGCGCTATAAAATAAAATGCTTTATAAGGTAATTTTATGGCTTGACACAGCTTGGCTAAAAGCGTATAATTTTATTATGAATAAAAAAATTGAAAGGTTAGGAATATGCTAAGCAAAAAAGGCTTTACTTTGATAGAAGTATTAATAGTCGTAATTATTCTAGGTATACTCGCGACCTTAGCAGTTCCGCAGTTTACTAGGATGATATCGCGTGCAAGATTGGCAGAGGCCTGGGCAGGCCTCGGCGCTGTAAGGACAGCCCAGTCTGTATATTGGATGGAAAAAAGTGCTTATGCCGGCGTGATAACGGATCTGGATTGCGACGCATCGGCCGGAGATTTCAATTTTACAGTTACAGGAGGAGGAGCGGCTTATAAGGCGATAGCAACTGGCGCAGGAGACGCGGCCGGGCTTGTTGCTACAATGACTTCAGCAGGCGTTAGGACATGCACGATACCATAATATAGGCAAATATATATTTCAAAAAAGAGGGCTTGTAATCAAGCCCTCTTTTTTATTTACAGGGGACTCTCCTAAAAGGG
>CAZGAS010000001.1:82779-84303 GCA_964523875.1 uncultured Planctomycetia bacterium
AGCTATATATACGCAGAGTATCATAAAAAGATAGGGCGTTAAAATAAAAGGCTTTGTTGTTGAAAAAATCTGTTTTGTCTCTGCGTTTTTATTTTTTAATATGTATATATCTACACCTTCTTTTTTTAAAGTTTCCACTATATTAAAATCGGATTTTACTATTTTATTAATCCTCCTAAATTCGCCTTTAGGCCCATCTATTATTATAAGCAGAGAGGCGTTGCTTAGATTTAATTCGCTATCCTTAAGATTTACCTCAAGCAGCATATGAGATAGCGAAGGCCTCTGCGTTATACACCATAACATACCCGCGATATATCTATAATTTGACCAGATGAAGGTATCCTTATCAGCATGTGTGTTAATATAAGAAGATAGTTCTTTCAGCAGGCTGTCATTATATATACCAGCGGATGTTATATATTCCGGTTTTCTCTCTTTTCCCTCGAAGATTGCTGTTAGCTGAGAATCTGATATTTCCAGATGCGGTTTATTATTATGAAGGTTAATACTGGGGGCGAAGATGATAAGGTATGATAAGAGAACAAACATCAGAAACCCCGCGTATCCTCTTGCGCGGGAGATGTTTTTTAGCCCTCTATCCATAATTGTATAGAGCCTATCGAGTCCTATACCCGCAAGCGCGATAAAACCTATCATGCCCTGTGAAGATAACAGGCGGAAAGGATATGACAGCCCCATTGGCACAAGGGTGAGTATCAGTATAATGAATATTTTATATTGCTTTATATCACCTAATGCCTTAATAAGCCCCATTACAAACAGCAATATTATTACAGGATAGAATCTGAGAGGCATCTGCGCGCTACTAGACCAGGATATAAGAGGCACGCTTTTTATTATATGAATAGACCAAGGTAAACCTATTATAAGGGGGAGGGCTAATAGTTTCATAAATTGCCTTGTATATATTATCTTGCTTATCCATGCGAGGAAGATAAAAAGAAGAGAGAGCAGGGCTATGCCTGTATGCGTGTAAAATATAAGTCCCATGATAAGTGCGCCGGTTAGTATGCGTTTTTTGTATATTGATAATATCGCAAGCATAAGCAGCGTGGTTGCTATAGTTGCCGCGGGGGTGAAGGATATGCTTATCATAAATAATGAGGCGCATAAACAAAGATAGAGAGTGAAAAAGGCGGTTCTTTTATTGAGTATATCTTTTATTATATACCATACTGTATATAGAAAGATAGTAGGCACCGTGCAGCTTATTACCCTCATAACAGCAATGCCTGAAAGCCCTGTTTTAAGCATTCCTAATATCATTATATGTATAAGAGGCGGGTAGATATGTGGTGCGGTATTCGGGCCATATTCCCAAAAATTACGTAAGACTAAGCCTCCTGCTGCGTTAAAGCCCTCCGCTACAGCTAAATGGTAATACATATCTAAAAAAAACGGTAGCTGCCTCCATTGGAGAATAAATATTAAAGAGGATAAGGAGATAGACAGGAGAGAGAGTATAGACCATATTCTGTTGTTAGGGTCGCTTAAAATATA
>CAZGAS010000002.1:0-20331 GCA_964523875.1 uncultured Planctomycetia bacterium
GGTTGAGAAAGGCTCTGTCGCTGTTGATGGGATCAGCTTGACTGTGAATAGTGTTTCAGCAAAAAGTTTTAAGGTTATGGTAATACCGCATACGCTATCCGTAACAGCGCTAGGGCTAAAGAAGAAAGGTAGCCTTGTTAATATAGAAACAGATATATTGGCAAAATATGCCCAGAATCTCATACTCAAAACTAAATCTATGCCTCAGATCAAGTCGCATGTAGATAAGGATTTTTTAGCAAATCACGGTTTTCTCTGATACCCCTCTGTAGTTAACATAAGTCCTCAAATTTTCTTGATTATACACCCTCAAAGTGATACACTATTCTAATAAAATTCAATATTTTAGAAGCCTATAATAGTCTATAGGAATTTAATTCTGTTATTGCTGAAATATGGTATCGGGACCTGTCCCGTTGCTAAAATCGCTTGTGTTGACTTTGATAATTTTAGTGTCGGGATGTAGCGCAGCTTGGCTAGCGCGCTTCGTTCGGGACGAAGAGGCCGCCGGTTCAAATCCGGCCATCCCGACCATTTTTCTTATTAGGGACAGCTACTAATAAGCTAATTAGTAGCTGTCCCTAATAAGACTAGTCCCTAATAAGACTAATAAGAAAAAAAGTGATAAAGATGAAAAAACGTTTGCATGTATATTATGAAGGCAGTGTTCAGGGCGTAGGATTTCGTTTTACTGCTGAACGTATAGCCAGTGAACTAAATCTTACCGGATGGGTAAAAAACCTGCCGGATGGTAAGGTAGAGCTTGTTGCTGAGGGCGATAATAAGAAGCTCTCTTCATTGTTGATGCAGATAAAAGATAATACGCCTGGATATATTTCCAGGGATATTGTAGATTGGCAGGGATATAGAGATGAATTTAAGGATTTTGGCATAAGGTTTTAAGGTGTAAAATATGATCGCAGATAATATTAAGAGTAGCATTGAGAGATTAAGGCAGGATATACGTTTACATGATTATAAGTATTATGTAGAGAATAAGCCTGAGATTACAGATCAGCGATATGATAGCCTTTTTAACCAGCTTAAGGATATGGAAAAAGAATATCCAGAGCTTGTTTCTAAGGATTCGCCAACACAAAAGATAGGTGAGCGGGTTCTTAGAGGCTTTGAGAAGATAAAACATATTTCTCCAATGCTCAGTATGGATAATACATACTCCGCGGATGAGCTGAGAGAGTTTGATAAGCGCGTTAAGAAGAATCTTCCGGAAGAGGACGTAAGTTATGTAGTTGAACTTAAGATAGATGGGGCATCTGTATCGCTTTTTTATGAGAATGGTCTGTTCAAATCCGGCGCGACACGCGGTGATGGGTTTCAAGGCGATAACATAACAGAGAGTCTTAAGACGATAACAGGTATCCCCTCATCCGCGCGTAACAGAGACAAGTTTCCGCGATTATTAGAGATTCGCGGAGAAATATATATGGATCACGGCGCATTTAAGAAGATTAATCAGGAGAGACGGGCCCGCGGTGATGAGCTTTTTGCTAATCCGCGTAACGCGGCAGCAGGCTCTTTAAAGCTTCTTGATTCCCGTACCATGGCAAAGAGAGGCTTGCAGATATTCATACATGGGATAAGCGATACGTTTATTGGCACGATTGATACTCATAGCGGCATTTTAATCTACTTGAGCAGACAAGGCTTCAGGACAAACCAGCATATAAAAAAATGTAAGAACATAGATGATGTTATTGAATATTGTAATCAATGGCAAGGCAAGAGAGAAGGGCTTGATTACGATATAGACGGCATGGTTGTAAAGGTGGATTTGTTAAGCCAGCAGAAGAGGTTGGGAGCTACCACGAAGGCGCCCCGGTGGATGATCGCGTATAAGTTTCCCGCGCAGCAGGCAGTCACGAAGTTGAAGAATATAATAGTGCAGGTTGGAAGGACCGGTTCCCTTACACCTGTCGCTGAGCTTATGCCAGTCAGCCTTTCGGGAAGTACTGTAAGCCGCGCTACGCTGCATAATATGGATGATATCAAACGCAAGGACATCATGATAGGAGATACGGTTATAATAGAGAAAGCCGGTGAGATTATTCCCCAGGTTATAGAACCTGTACTTAGCAAGCGCACAGGAAAGGAAAAGAGGTTTATAATGCCGGAAAGATGTCCTTCGTGTGGCGGGAAAACGGTTCAATACCCCGGTGAGGTAGCTATACGATGCGATAACGCTATATGCCCCGCTCAGCAAAAGGAGCGCCTGCGCCATTTCACGTCACGACAGGGTATGGATATAACAGGCCTTGGTGAGGCGGTAGTGGAACAGCTTATAGATAAGAAATTGGTAAAAGATTACGCTGATATATACAGTTTAAGTTTTGATGATATATGCAAACTTGAGAGAATGGCGCAGAAATCCGCGCGGAACCTGCTTTCCGGAATAGAGCGTTCAAAAGATCAGACACTCGCGAGTCTCATCTACTCGTTAGGTATAAGGCATGTTGGTGTGCACGCGGCCGATGTTTTGGCTAACAGGTTTGGTTCTATAGAGAACCTGTCAAAGCAGGATGCTGAGACCCTGATGCATACAAGCGAGATAGGCCCGATAATGGCAGAGTCCATATATGAATTTTTTCAAAGAGATGTTACAGGGGTTTTATTAAGAAAGCTTGAATTAGCGGGCCTTAACTTTGCCAACAGAGCGGGCGCAGAGGGAAAACTCTCAGGAAAGATATTTGTCTTTACGGGAAGTTTGGATAATTTTTCCAGAATACAGGCTCAGGATATAGTAAAATCACTTGGCGGAACAATAGCGTCTTCTATCAGCAAAAAAATAGACTTTGTTATCACCGGAAAAGAACCGGGTTCAAAAGCCAACAAGGCAAGAGAGCTTGGGTTGAATATTATTACTGAAAAAGAATTTCAAGACTTAATTAGTTAAACCAAAGAGGTGTATTATGAAGAGAAGTATAATCAGTATAACGCTTATGGCAGCTCTTCTATTTACAGCAGGCTGCAGCGGCGCGTGGAGGCGAAAATTCGTAAGGAGTAAAAAAAATGAGGTCAAACAGGGGCCTGTTTTACAACCCTATGATTACGAAAAAGAGTTTACAAGTAAGCAGTTTTACGCGAATCATTACGCCTTCTGGAAGAATTCTGAAGCGGAGCTTATCAATTCTGTAAAGGCAAAAAGTAACCAAAAAAAGATCGTAAGCCAGGCAGACTACGCGCTTGTTGAGATAAAAAAGCTTGCCAGTCTTCTAAATGATGAGAAGAGAGCTCAGATAGAACCATATGTTGTGGGCCTGGAAGATATAGTAAAAAAAATCAAACAGCCTAATTACGTGAAAACAAACAGCAACCATATAGTTTCGCAATTAAGCAAACATTATAGGACCGTGAGTGGTAAATTCTCATACTTTCACATGAAGCACTTTGTACGTCCTGACCAGGAGGGAGCCGGTGATGAGCAGCCAAAACCTATCGCGCAGTGATTGCGTACTGCATACTATATTGATAGAGCAGATGGGCGCTAACTGCTACATCTTTGGCTCTAAGAAGAGTAAAAAGGTCGTGATAATAGATCCCGGCGGAGAGAGCGAAAAGATAAAAACTTTCCTGGATGAGTATAACCTTACTCCTGAATTTATAATCAATACGCACGGTCATATAGACCATATAGGTGCGAACTCTGATTTTGACCTGCCTATATATATACATAAAGACGACGCTAATTTTCTTACAAATCCCTTTTTGAGTCTAGCTGTATTTTACGGAAATCTTAAAAAATCTCCACCTGCAAGCCGTGTATTAGAGGATGGTGATGATATAGTGATATCTGATTTAGTGCTTAAGGTTATCCATACCCCGGGACATACTCCCGGCGGTATAGCCCTTTATTATAATGGCATAGTCTTTACGGGAGATACCCTCTTTGCCGCGGGTATCGGCAGGACAGATTTCCCTTACAGCAGTACAAAGGATATTGTAAGCTCAATAAAAGATAGGCTTTTTAGCCTCGCTGATGAGACCGTTGTATTGCCGGGCCACGGCGATAAGACTACTATTGGAAAAGAACGAAAGACAATCTTATGGCCATGAAGGATTTTATAGAAGAGTTCCTGGATTATCTTGTTGTGGAAAGAGGGCTCTCAAAGAACACTATTTCAGCGTACAGGACCGATCTTTACAAGTACGCTAATTATCTAACTAATAATAAAAAAAGACCGCACCTGGCTGAGGTTTCGCGTGATGACATACGCGACTATATGGTCTTCCAGAAAGAGAAGGGGCTTTCAGGAAATTCTATATCACGTAATCTTGTTGCTATCAAGGTGCTGCATCGTTTTCTTGTACGCGAAAAATATATAAAAGAAGATATTACCAGTGTGCTCGATTCTCCAAAGCTCTGGAAACATCTTCCTGAGGCCCTTTCACTATCCGAGGTAGAGGAGATATTAAAAAAACCTAATGTAAGAAATTGGATGGGCCTAAGAGACAGGGCAGCGCTTGAGCTTATGTACGCGACAGGCCTTCGCGTCTCAGAACTTGTAAATCTTAATATTGATAACATCAATCTTGATATAGGTTTTGTAAGATGTATCGGCAAGGGGAGCAAAGAGAGGATAGTTCCGATGGGCAGGCAGTCACAGGTTGCGCTTACGCGTTATCTGAAAAAGTCGAGAGTCAAGCTTTTAAAAACGCAACCTGTAAACAGCCTCTTTCTTTCTAGGCTTGGCAAGAGAATCTCGCGCCAAAGTTTCTGGAAGATGATAAAGAAATACGCACGCCTGGCGGGGATAAAGAAAGATATAATGCCGCATACCTTAAGGCACTCTTTTGCTACACATCTTTTAGAAGGAGGCGCGGATTTAAGGGTTGTTCAGGAGATGCTTGGACACGCGGATATAACTACTACCCAGATATATACACACATAAACAAAGAGCGCTTAAAATCTATACATCATAAATTTCATCCGCGGGCCTAATTTTGGTATTCGTGATAACCTAAAACCGATGACCGTAAACCGGAATATAAGAGGTGTTTTTAGGAAATGTTTTTATTATGGATAATGTTTTATTAAAGATTAAAAATATCTTACCAAAAACGGTCTTGGACATATTGCGCCTCGCTGGTAGTATAGGAGATTATGGCCAGGTCCCGGTTTTTTGCGCGGGAGGTTTTGTAAGAGATGTATTGCTTATGGTCAATAATCTTGATATAGATCTTGTTGTTGAAGGTAATGGCCCTGGGTTTGCGAAGGAATTATCCGATAAGCTTAGAGGTACGTTAGTCTTATACAAACGATTTGGCACAGCCACGGTTACCACAAAGGATAATCTAAGGATTGATGTCGCGACAGCCAGGACAGAATATTACCAATCTCCAGGGGTACTACCAAGGGTGAGCTTCTCTTCTATGATAGATGATCTGCAGAGAAGAGATTTTACTATAAATGCTATGGCGTTCTCTCTTAATAGCGAATCATACGGCAGGCTTATGGACCTTTTTAATGGGCAGCGGGATCTAAAAAACATGATTATAAGGGTTTTGCATGATAAGAGTTTTATTGACGATCCAACTCGTATCTATAGGGCTATTCGTTTTGAGCAGAGATACAATTTTGCTATAAGTGATGATACCGAAAGACTTATCAGAGATGCTGTAGGCCTTGGTATGCTTGAAAAAATAGACGGTTATAGGCTTAAGAAAGAGATAGAGCTTGCCAGGTCTGAGAGATTATCGTCAAGAGTCTTTGCCAGGATAAAGCAATTAACTGGGGATAGAGATGTTTCGCAGGGATAGGGTAAGTGAGGAGATAAGGCACCAGGTAGGTATTATACTCCAAAGAGATATCAGGGATTCGCGTATAGGTTTTGTGACTATTGCCAGGGTTGATATGTCGCCTGACCTGAGATCCGCTGATATATTTTTTACCTCTATTGAAGGCAATACTATGGATGAAGATACCTTGCAGGCTCTAAAGGATTCTATCGGACTAATCAGGAGGCTCCTTGCTAAGCGGATAAGGATAAAATTTATTCCACGAATAACATTTATACATGATGATTCATCCACGGCAGGAAACAGGATAGATGAGATTATAAATATCATACATAAAGATAAGGAGATTACAAATGGGGATCAATAAGGTCATTAAGTGCATAAGAGATAAGAAAAATAAGAAGTTTTTGATTTCTGCGCACAAGAATCTGGAAGGGGATGCCATAGGAAGCATGCTGGCTATGGCTGAGCTCTTAAAGCAAGCTGGCAAAAAGGTTGCCCTATTATCGCCTGAGGATATACCTGATGTGTATAAATTTTTACCGGGCAGTGCGAAAGTACGGCTAAGGTCGTCTCTTAAAAACATAGACTATGATGTTGCCTGTCTGCTTGATTGCACGGGCATTGAAAGAATAGGTGCTGTAAAGAGGGGTATCTGTCCTGGAAGGCTGATATTGAATATAGACCACCATATAAGTAATACGTATTTTGGCACAATAAACTGGGTAGAGCCTTATATGTCATCTTCAGGTGAGCAGGTATATCATCTTTTTAAGAAGATGGGTATTCCCCTTACTAAGAGAGCGGCACTGTACATATATATTGCTATTCTTACGGATACAGGATCATTTCGTTATTCAAACACAACAGAGGTTACTCACAGGATAGTCGCGGAACTTATGCAGCATGGCATAGATCCCGCGGATATTTATCGTAAAATTTATGAGGGAGCAGACGTCTCAAGCCTAACCTTGCTCGCGTCAGCGCTTTCTACCCTTAATACAACTCATAATGGGGAGATAGCATGGGTTCACGTCTCAAGGGCCATGTTTCGTAAGAATAAAGCCAGTGTTGAAGATACGCAGGATTTTGTGAACTTTCCCAGGTCAATAAAAGGGGTAAAGATAGCGCTTGCTTTTAGAGAGGCCGGTAAAGGGTTTATTAAAGTAAGTTTTCGTTCAAATGACGACGTGGATGTAAATAAGTTGGCAAAAGAGTTTAATGGCGGAGGGCATCCTTCAGCGAGTGGTTGTGTATTAAAGGGGGCTATTTCCAAGGTCGAAAAAGCAGTAGTATCAAGAGCAAAGAGGTTTCTTGGCAAAGGCAGATAGATACTTTGGTTGATCTATACATATTAAATAAAAGAGCAAAGCAGCAGATAACAGTGCCTCTTATGCCCATTGCCTGGAGCAGTGCTTTGGATTTTTTTGCCCTGGAAATAAATGGATGGCAAAAATACCTGCGATGCGAAGGCAAGGACATAAGAGATTACTAAAAGCTGAAGAATGGTTTTAGAAAAAGTTTTTAGGTTAATAACATATTATCTGAGTTAACTTATATGGATGACATTATAATAATAGACAAACCTTCCGGCATGACATCCCATGATGTTGTGGCGATCGCGCGCAGGACGCTTAAGATAAAAAAGATAGGCCACTGTGGTACGCTTGACCCACTGGCAACGGGGGTACTGGTTCTTGTGGTGAATAAGGCTACCAAGTTATCCGCAAGCCTATCTGCTGATGACAAGGAGTATCTCTGCGTGATGGAGTTAGGTGTTGTGACTGATACACAGGACGCGACAGGCGAAGTTATAAGCAGGAGTAGTACAGATGCTATTGATAAATTAGCTGTAGAAGAGGCTATCTTATCATTTCATGGAAAACAGGAGCAGATCCCGCCTATGGTATCAGCAAAGCACCATAACGGAAAAAGGCTATACAAGCTTGCCAGAAAAGGCATTGTTGTCGAAAGAGAGCCGGTAGATATCGAGATAAAGGATATTGAGATTTTAAATATCAAAGATAATAAGGCGGAATTCAGGGTGGTATGTTCAAAAGGTACGTATATCAGGACTCTTTGCCATGATATAGGCCAGAAGCTTGGGCCCGGCGCGCATATGAAGTCATTAAGAAGGACTCGCTCAGGCAGGTTTTGCATAAAGGACGCTATCGCGCTTGAGGATATTTCATGAAAACTCTATATGGTTTTAAGGGTTTGAAAGGTAATATTTCACCATCAGTGGTAACTGTCGGTGTCTTTGATGGGGTGCACATAGGCCATAAGAAGATAATAACGCAACTACTCAAAACAGCAAAGAGAGATAACCTTAAGCCTATGGTAGTTACTTTTAATCCTCATCCAGCTAAAGTGCTTAAAAAGAGAGGCAAGATACTGATGCTTAGTTCACTTCAACATCGGTTGAGGCTCTTAAAAGAACTTGGCGTAGAGTTATGTGTTGTTATAGAGTTCAACAAGAGATTTTTAGAAAAAGATGCTGAATCATTCCTTAGCGATATCTTAGTCAAGAAGCTTGATATGAGAAAACTTGTTATCGGTGATAAGTTTTCATTTGGCAGGGAACAGCTTAAGAGCGCCGCAAGCTTAAGAAAAATATCTAACAAACTAGGCTTTCGCGTAAAGGTTATAAGGTCAAAGCGCTATCATCGCGCTGCGATAAGTTCAAGTGTTATACGCCGTCTTATTGAAAAGGGTAAGCTTAATACCGCTTCAAGGCTTTTGGCCAAGCCCGTGTCTGTATTAGGCACGGTAATTCACGGCAGGAAACGAGGCAGGATAATAGGCTTTAAGACAGCGAATATTGACCCGCACCATGAAGCCATACCTCCAAGCGGTGTCTATGCTGTATATTCCAGAGTAGGTAGATCTATTTATAAGTCGGTATTAAATATAGGCACAAGGCCGACCTTTAATGAAAAAGACCCAAGCATAGAGGCCCATATATTCGATATCAATAGAAACCTTTATGGAAAAGATATAGAGATAAGTTTTGTAAAAAAGATTAGGCCTGAGAGAAAATTTGCAGATGAGGATGCTCTTCGTAGGCAGATTATAAAAGATTCCTTAATAGCTAAAAGACTTTTTTAGGGATTTTGATATTTAGTTAATATAACCAAGCAAATTATTTCCCTTTACAAAGGGGTATCTATCTGTTATAATCCAATATCATTCAACTAGAAGAGAAGGGAGAAACAGGATTTGGTCATGGCACTTACTACTGATAAGAAACAAGCGGTTATAAAAGACAATAAGATTAATGAGAAAGATACAGGCTCTGTACAGGTACAGGTCGCTCTCCTTACCGAGAGGATCAACAGCCTAGCGGACCATTTCAAGACTCATAAAAAGGACCACCACTCAAGGCGCGGGCTCCTTAAGATGGTCTCTTTACGCAGAAAGCTATTAAAATACTTAAAGAAGCATGCGGTAGAAGAGTATAACAAGCTTACTGATAAATTAAAGATTAGAAAATAATATTAGTTTTATTTTGATTGTATTTGGAGCGCGCTCCCCTCTATATGCAACATGTATTTTTTAGCAGGGGAGTGTTTTTTTTATGCCCGCGCTTGTACAGATTGTCTAGAATGATATTTTTATTAAATATAACGATATATAAAGATTAAAACGAAATGAAAGGTAGGAAAAAATGGTAAATAATGCAAAGACAATGGTTGGTAATAATGAAATAGTGATTGAAACCGGAAAACTCGCGAAACAGGCTGATGGCGCTGTAACAGTATCTTGCGGTGAAACGGTTGTATTGGTAACCGCTGTTATGTCAAATACCCCTAGAGAAGGGATAGATTTCTTTCCACTTATGGTAGATTATCGCGAAAGGACATACGCGGCAGGAAGGATTCCGGGAGGATATTTTAAGAGAGAAGGCCGGCCCACGGAACGAGAGATATTGACATCCAGGCTCATTGACAGGCCCTTAAGGCCGCTATTTCCTGAAGGCATGACCAATGAAGTGCAGATTATGGCCATGGTTATATCAAGTGATGGAGAAAACGACCCGGATACGCTCGCTGTTATCGGTGCGTCGTGTGCTGTTGTGATAGCAGGTATTCCGTATCTAGGCCCTGTAGGCGCTGTAAGGATAGGACGTAAAGACGGCGATTTAATAGTAAACCCTACATACGTAGAGATGGAAGAGTCTGATCTTGATATTGTAGTCTGCACTACAGAAGAAGGCGTTATTATGATAGAATCTGGCGCTAAGGAGGTCTCTGAAGAGGTCTTTCAAGAGGCTATTGAGCTTGCTTCAAACGAATGCCAGAAGACTATCAAGATGCAAAAAGATCTCGCTGATAAATGCAAAAAGCAGGAACAGAAACCTGTTATAAAAGAGATAGATTCAAGCCTTATATCAGAGGTAAAGACATTAGCTGCTGATAAGCTTGTTCAGATAAACTCAAAAGCTACCAAGGAAGAGAGGATGGAGTTGACAGATCTCTTATCAAAGGAACTTGTTGAAAAGCTTGTTACAGATGAGAATGAGATAAGCGCATCCGATGTTATAGCCGCGCTTAATGAGATTGAGAAGACGACTGTGCGGGATATGATATTAAATGATAAGAAGCGTGTGGATGGGAGGGCCTCTGATGAGATAAGAAATATAGAATCCGAGGTAGGGATATTGCCGCGTACTCATGGTTCAGCGCTCTTTACCAGAGGTCAGACACAATCGATGTCTGTTGTTACTTTGGGAACAGCATCTGATGAACAGTTCATAGAGTCTTTGGAAGGGGAATCAAAGAAATGCTTTATGCTTCATTATAATTTTCCGCCCTTTAGTGTTGGTGAAGCAAAGCCTATAAGGGGCGTAGGCAGGCGCGAGATCGGCCACGGTGCTTTAGCGGAAAGGTCACTTACGTTTATGCTGCCTTCAAAAGAGGATTTTCCATATACTATCCGTATAGTTTCAGATATCTTAGAGTCTAATGGATCATCAAGCATGGCTTCGGTATGCGCAGGCTCCCTCGCGCTTATGGACGCGGGTGTCCCTGTTAAGAAGTCAGTTGCGGGTATAGCAATAGGCCTTGTAAAGGAAGGTGATAATTTCGTGATACTTACGGATATCGCGGGCTTAGAAGATCATTACGGGGATATGGATTTTAAGGTGGCAGGAACCTCTGACGGAATAACAGCGTTGCAGGTTGATATAAAATTAAAGACTGGCATTACCTTTGAGATAATAAAGCAGGCGATGCAAGCGGCAAAGGCCGCGCGTCTTAGCATATTAGGCAATATGGCGAAAGCGATTGCGGATCCAAGGAATGGCCTATCAGATTACGCACCAAGAATAGAGACAATAAAGATAAGCACAGATAAGATACGCGATGTTATAGGCCCCGGAGGAAAGGTAATAAAGCAGATTATCGCGGATACAGGAGCGAGTATCAATGTTGATGATGACGGTACTGTCAGTGTTGCCTCAAGTGATGGTGAGGCGCTTCAGAAGGCATTGGATATTATCTCCGGCATTGTAGCGGAGCCTGAGGTTGGCAGGATCTATCAAGCAACAGTAAAAAGGCTTATGAATTTCGGCGCGTTCTGTGAGATATTACCGGGCAAAGAAGGGCTTTGCCATGTTTCGGAGCTTTCTGATGAATATGTTAAAAATGTTGAAGATGTTGTAAAGGTAGGCGACAAAATCGAGGTAAAACTGGTTGAGGTGGACCAGCAGGGCAGGCTTAATCTTTCACGTAAGAAAGCCATGTCTAACCATAAAGATGAAGATAAAGGTAAAGATGCGTAGTTTGATTAAAAAATAATAGGATAAATCTATGGAACAGATAGCAATCAATATAAAGAAAAAAGAAGGCTGTGAGGATCTTCCGACACCACGCTATATGAGTCAGGGCGCAAGCGGCATGGATGTATATGCTGATGTAGATAATGAGGTTACATTAGCTCCTGGGGATATAAAGCTTATCTCCGCGGGTTTTTATATGAGCATACCTGTTGGATATGAGGTACAGGTGAGGCCCAGGAGCGGACTTGCGATAAAACATGGTATAAGTATTGTTAATGCCCCAGGAACTATAGATAGTGATTACCGGGGGCTTGTGGGCATAATACTGATAAATCATGGCGATGATCCATTTGCTGTAAAAAGGGCAGACCGCATAGCGCAGATAGTCTTGCAGAAGGTTATACAGGCTGAAGTCGTTATTGTTGACGAGCTTGATGAAACAGCGCGCGCGCAGGGCGGTTTTGGACATACTGGGATTTAAGTTTTTGTATTATTCTTGAAACAGTTTCGAACATATAGAATGCATATGTCATACGCTGAAGCAATCATATCTGGCATAGTCCAGGGAGTAACAGAATTTCTTCCAATAAGCTCATCAGGTCACCTTGTAATTCTCCACAATTATTTCGGTTTCAAAGAGCCTCAACTACTTTTCGATATTTTTCTACACATAGGAACACTTTTTGCTGTTGTAGTTTATTTCTGGCGTGATATAATAGATTTGATCGCCACAAAGAGGCGAATCGTATCCTTTATTATAATCGGGACTATTCCAACAGTCCTGATAGGTTATTCTTTTAGCGCTATATTTGAGTCGTATTTTGCGGATATAAAAGTAGTTGGCAGCATGCTTTTGGTCACCGCGATATTTCTCTTCGCGGCAGATTGGGCAGGCAGGCGCAGTCTTGATGCTGCTGCGGTTGGTAGGATGACATGGTTTAAAGCGATTATAATAGGTATTGTACAGGGCATAGCGATTATGCCGGGTATTTCAAGAAGTGGTTCAACAATATCCAGCGCAATGTTATTAAAGGTGGATAGGCGCCAGGCAATAAGGTTTTCATTTCTGTTGTCTATCCCGGCAGTCTTGGGTGCTGTGGTATTTAAACTTAGCAATATAACGGTTACAGCTGCTGTTACAAGTAATATGGCAGTTGGCGCTTTTTTTGCTTTTATCTTTGGGCTTGGTGCCATCTATCTATTGATAAAGAGCGTTATTAACAGTAATCTCAAGTTTTTTGGTTTTTATTGCCTTTTAACCGGAGGGGTTATTCTAGCCTTATGACACAGCAAAGAATAAACGAAATAGTAGGTTTTATATACATAGCTATCGCGATACTTGTACTTGTAAGCCTCATGACATATGAGCCCGCGGACCTTACGTTTTTTGCTTCTACAGCAAATGTACAACTGCATAATTTTGTTGGTATTATAGGTGCTTATATCGGAGCTATCCTCTTTTTCCTGATTGGACAGAGCGCTTACATAATACCGTTTTTATGCTTTGTCTGGGCCATTGACAGGTTTACCTCACAACAGCCGCAACGTTCGCTTATCAAGTTTTCAGGAACAACGGTCTTGTTTCTCGCTACAAGTTCATTTTTAGCGCTTATATTCAATGGGGCTAGTACGGTTAGGATGCAGGCAGGCGGTATCTTTGGCATGTTTTTATCATCACTACTGGATAAGTATTTTGGTATGGTTGGGTCATATGTAATTGTGATTACATTGATGGTGCTATCTATTCTCCTGGCAACTGAATTTTTAATTATACCTTTCTTTGGTATATTTATTAATAAGGCGAATGAGCTATATCAGGAAGGAAAAGATAAGAGGGCAGAGGCGAAAGCTCAAAAGCCAGAGATAAGGGTTAAGCCCGTAAAGCCGCTTAAAGCTCCGCCTACTATACTGGAGAGCCCCAAATTCCAGCAGCCGATATCACCGAAAATCAAAATTGACAAAAAACATATCCAGACATCCGCGGAGAAGGAGCAGGTAGCTGCCAAGATAGAACCAAAAGAGGTAGGTGAATATAAGCTTCCTTCTCTCGATCTGCTTGACTCTCCGCCGCCAGCCCAAGAATGCCAGATAAAAGAGGACCTTACTGCGTCTTCGGCGATCCTGGAAGATACTCTTCGTGATTTTGGCATAGAGGTTAGGGTGTCACAAGTTGAGAAAGGCCCTGTAATTACCAGGTACGAACTTGAACCATCACCGGGAGTCAAGGTAAACAAGATTACTGCGTTAAATGATGATATTGCCCTGGCAATGAAGGCGCAATCTGTCAGAATCATCGCGCCTATACCGGGAAAAGCGCGAGTAGGAGTCGAGGTTCCTAATAGTACGGCGTCACTGGTCTATCTGAAAGAAGTTCTTTTATCAACTGAGTTCCAGAATGCGAAATCCAAGCTTACGCTTGCTCTTGGAAAAGATACAGCAGGGATACCTGTTGTATGTGACCTTGCGAAGATGCCACATATGCTGATTGCGGGAACAACAGGCTCAGGCAAGACGGTCTGCGTAAATAGTATAATCCTCAGTATGCTCTATAACGCATCCCCTGATGAGCTTAAGTTTATACTTGTTGATCCTAAAATGGTTGAAATGGCAATGTTTAACAAGCTGCCGCACCTTATATGCCCTGTGCTCACCAACGCGAAGAAGGCGTCAGGTGCCTTAAATTGGCTGGTAAATGAGATGGAATCGCGGTATAAACTTTTAGCGAAAGTCTCGTCAAGAAATATAGCTATCTTTAATCAAAAGGCAGCAGAAGGCCAGTTCAAGGATGATATTGATGTGCCTGACAGGTTGCCTTATATAGTACTGGTTATCGATGAATTAGCGGATCTTATGGCTGTAGCATCTAATGAGATTGAGAGCGCTATAACACGCCTTGCCCAGCTTTCACGCGCGGTAGGTATCCATATTATACTTGCTACACAGAGGCCATCTGTAGATGTTATAACAGGTGTTATTAAGGCAAATTTTCCCGCGAGAATATCCTTTAAGGTTGCCTCTAAGGTGGATTCTCGTACAGTACTTGATATAAATGGTGCTGACAAACTTCTCGGGCGGGGCGATATGTTATTTATGGAACCGAGTACCTCAAAGCCTGTTCGCGCGCAGTCCAGTCTGGTTGCCGATAATGAGATAGAGAGGGTAATAGATTTTATAGCCTCACAGAGAGGGATGGAGTTTGAAGAGGGGATATCAAAACAGCAGGAGAAGAAAAATTTTGGTAAAGGTAATGACAAGGATGAGCTTTTTGATGATGCCCTTCGCCTTACAATGGAAGCAGGGCAGGCATCGGTATCTATGCTGCAAAGAAGGATGCGTTTAAGCTATACGCGCGCGGCCAGGATAATAGACAGTATGGAGGAAGAAGGCCTTATAGGGCCTTATTGCGGGTCAAAACCGCGCGAAATATTAGTTGACCGCGAAGAATACTTAGGTATTGAGAAACAGGCAAACAAGGAAGGTGAGACAGCTGGCGAGGCTGTCTAAAATTAAGCTAATGACAATAGGAAACAAGCTTAAGCAGGCAAGAGAGAAAAAGCACGTTAGCATAGACGAGGCCTATCAATATACCAGAATTCTTCCTGAGATACTGTCCGCTTTTGAACGAGATGATTTTCCAAGGATTTCCAGTCCTATATATATAAAAAGTTTTTTACGAAAATATTCGTCTTATCTTCAACTTAATCCTGAGAGTATCTTAAGCGAGTATAAAAGAATGGATATCCACCAGTCCTTATCAGAGCCTGAACCGACTATTGTTGATGAAAAGCCCCCTGCGCGAAGAATTGATACTCAGAAGCTTGTTAAAGTAGTAAAGGCTGCTTTTAAACCTGTACTTATTATTTTATTATTGATCCTGTTAATTAAAGCAACGGGATGGACAAAGCATAAATTTCTAATCTGGCGTAGTGCGCATTTAAATCAGGCAAAACAAGAAAAGAAGACAAATCAGGCAAATCAAGCAAAGCAGTCAAAGCCGTCAAAGTTGTTAGAACCTCTTCGTGAGAAGAAGGCCTCTCCTGCGGTCAAAGAGGCTAAGAGACCAGTTAAAGAGCCCCTAAAAGGTGTACTTATACCCCAGAATGAAAGACTCAATCTTTCAATAAGCACCACAGATGATGTATGGATAGAGCTTAGAATGGATGGCAATATAATATTTAAGAACGTGTTAAAGAAGGGTTCGGAAGAAAATTGGCAGGCTGATAAAAATTTTGAACTCTGGACAGGCAATGCGGCCGCGATGAACATTACATTGAATGGTAATAATCTTGGTTCGCCTGGAGTAGGTGTTAAAAAAGGCATTATTATAAACAGGCAAGGTATCAAGAAGTAGGGATGAGATCTAAGATTATAATAAGAGGAAGCTATCGGAACAGGGATTCCGATTTTTTATTAACTGGTTTACGATTTTAACTTTCTGGCAACACAAAAACATCTTAATCTAAATACTCACAAAAAAAGAAGAGAATGCTGATGCGATCTAAAAGAGAGAGAGTGGCTATCATAAGTTTAGGATGCGCGCGTAATCTGGTCGATTCGGAACTTATAATTGGCAGGCTTAAGGCCGCAGGCTTTGTTATTGTTGAGGATGCTGATTCATCCGATATCGTTATAATTAATACATGTGCTTTTATCGAGGACGCGAAAATCGAGTCCATAGAGACCATATTAAAGGCTTCCAACCTTAAGAAAGAGAAGCGTATTAGGAAGCTTGTTGTATGCGGTTGTCTGGCACAACGCTATTGCCAACAGTTAAAAAAAGATATTCCAGAGATAGACGCGATCTTAGGGGTAGATAATTTTAAAAGTATCAGCAAGGCGGTAAACGCTATATTGAGCGATGAAAAATTTATAGCAGTCAATACTCCCAGCGCTATTTGCTCTGATAAAGACCCGCGCTTATTTTTAACCCCGTCTTATTACGCATATGTTAAAATAGCGGAAGGCTGTCAGAACCATTGTAGTTATTGCGCGATATACAATATACGCGGCAGGCTAAGAAGCAGGGCTGTTTCGTCTATCATCTCAGAGGTAAAGGCCCTTGCCCATGACAAGCGAAAGGCTGAGTTAAATATTATTGCTCAGGATACTACCTCGTATGGGATGGATAGATATAAAAGATTGATGCTGCCAAAGCTTCTAAGCAAGATATGCCAATTGAAACCTTCTCACTGGATAAGGCTTTTGTATGCGCACCCGCGGCATTTTACCGATGATTTGATAGATACTATCGCGAGAGAGGACGCTATATGCAAATATATAGATTTGCCCATACAGCATATAAATAATAGAATATTAACAAAAATGAACCGTAGGATAAAGCGTGAAGAGATAGAGGCGCTTATTAAAAAGATAAGAACCAGGATTCCTGATGTTGCCTTGAGGACATCAGTGATAGTTGGTTTTCCCGGTGAGACCAAAAAAGAGTTTAGCGAATTGCTAGATTTTATAAAGCAGATTCAATTTGAAAGGCTTGGAGCGTTTATATATTCGAGGGAAGAAGACACCCCAGCTTATAGTTTTAAACAACAGGTAGCTAAACAGGTGAAGAATAGGCGGCTTGATAAGCTTATGCGCTTACAGCAGGAGGTCTCGAAAGATGTAAATGCACGTTTTCTTGGCAAGAGGCTAGAGGCCCTTGTTGAGGCAAGATCAGGTAAGGGTATATATACGGGCCGGACTCAATACGATGCGCCTGAGGTAGATGGAACAGTCTTTATACATTCAAAAAAGAGTTTAGCACCGGGCCAATTTGTAAATATAGAGATTACAGATACCCTTGAATACGATTTAGTGGGCAAAAATATCAAGGATTGCCCTTAAGATATTTGGAGTATGATTATGAATTTACCGAATAAGCTAACGCTATCACGTATCGCGCTGACATTTGTGTTCATGTTTTTCTTGTTTACACGCTGGCCTTACGGAAAGATAACAGCGCTTATTGTTTTTGCCTTGGCCTCTTTTACGGATTATATAGATGGTAGAATAGCTAAAAGTAGAGGGCTTGTATCGGATTTTGGCAAGTTTATGGATCCTATTGCCGATAAGATACTTATCCTGGCCGCGTTTCTTTGTTTTGTGGAGATGAAACTGATTCCAGCATGGACCGTTGTGATAATTATCTTTCGTGAATTTGTAATACTGGGCTTGAGAATACTGGGCATTATAAAGGGGCACATTATTGCCGCCTCGCGCGCGGGAAAGCATAAGACTGTTTCGCAGATTGTGACTGTGTTTTTTATGCTAATATACCTTGTGGTAAGGCAGTATGCTAAGGATGCTACTTTTTGGACGCAGCGTTTTGACAGCCTGACTAAGAATATGATATTTGTCTTGATGCTTGTTACTGTTATGTTGACACTAATCTCTGGTATATCATATATTTCTAAAAACAGAAGGCTTTTTAAGTGAAGGCCATGATTAAGATAATAGCCAGCGGATTGTACGTTGGCTATTCTCCCGTTGCTCCGGGGACAATAGGCAGTATATTAGGCCTATTGGTACACATATTATTGTACAAGCACCCCGTTATCTTTATCTTTGTTACAGCGATCCTGTTTATTATTGGTTTTTTTGTATGCGCGAAAGCGGAAGAGGCCTTTAACGAAAAGGATTCAGGCAAGATTGTTATTGATGAGATAGCCTCGATGTGCCTTGTATGTCTTTTTGTTAAACCCGGATGGTTTATGCTTATAACAGGGTTTCTTATCTTTAGATTCTTTGATGTTGTGAAACCACCACCAATAAAAAAGGTAGAAAATATCTCAGGCTCTTTAGGTATCATGCTCGATGACGTGATAGCGGCAGTCTATACAATAATTGTCTTGTTTATTATATATTTACTCAATGCAGCTGGAATTTTTCCGCTTCCTTATATATAGGCCCTTTTGGTGTTAAGATGGACTGAAAGAGCACTATTCTTTTAACCAGAGCCGTAGCCTCTAGCCTGTAATTATTGCCATTTTTTATCAGGCTAACGGGGGCGGGTTTATTATCTTTATATTTTATTCTACCGATTGTAAAGTGAGGAGAGAAGGGCTTTTTATTTTTTTCTATCTCTTGGCAGGCAAGTGAATCTTCAATATCATTTTGCAGGCGCTCACATTCCTTCTTACCTTTTTTAACCCCTATCCATATCACTCTTGGATAATGTATATTCGGAAAAAAGCCAACCCCTGAAAGGTTTATAGCAAAGCTTTTGTGTGATTTCAGTATGGTTGTTAGTAGCGGTACTATCTTTTTTAGTTGCTTATCATTAATGCTTCTTAAGAATTTCAAGGTGAGATGTATATTATTAGGTTTAAGCCATCTTATAGTATTGCCTGGCTTATCTAATCTTCTTTGGAGTAGGACGAGCTCAGCATGGAATTCCTGGCTCAAGGGGCTTGCTATAAAGGCTCTCATTATCTTGGTTTTCGGTACCCGCTTTTTGGTTTTAGCGATAACTATTGTTTCAGAAGATGCAGGCGTAGCATATCAAGCGTTGCCTGGCTGGAACGGAATTTGATTATCTTTCTTTCACCTGCAAAATAGTATCTTTTAACGATAGTTTTTTGAGGGGTTGATAGAGCTATGTAGACGAGTCCTATAGGTTTTGTTTTCGTTGACCCTGTTGGCCCGGCAATACCGGTTGTCGCTATGCCTATATCGGAACCTGCTAGTGTTCTTATGTTTTTTGCCATAGCCCTGGCTACCTGCATGCTTACCGCGCTATAGGCCTTTAGCTGTTTTTCCGCTATATTCAGTAAGTTAACCTTAGCTTTATTAGAATACGCAACAACTGAAAACAGCAGATTCTTTGATATACCAGCGACATCTGTTAGTCTATTTGATATAAGTCCCCCCGTGCATGATTCTGCTATAGCTATGCTTTTTTTTCCGAGAAGATCAGCTACCTTTTTTTCAAGAGTTTCATTATTGACGGCAAATATAAGTTTATTGATATTTTTGCGTATCTCTTTTTCAACAACACCTATTTTTCTCTTTGCGGATTTTATGTTTTTTGCCTTTGCCGTGATTTTTAGGTCTACCTGCGAAGGGTGAGCGTATATTCCGACCGTTGTATCACCGGATAGTTTAAGAAATTTTTTCACCCTTGTGTGTAGTTGAGATTCAGAAAGTCCGGTTGTTTTTAGTGTCCTGGATAATATAACTGATTTTGCTTTTGCGTTTTTTTTAAGATATAGCAATAAGGCCTTTTCTACCATTGGTTGCATCTCCCCGGGTGGGCCAGGCAGCGCTACTAAGAGTTTTTCCCCGAGTCTTATTATAATGCCCGGTGCTGTACCAATATCATTTTTTAGCCATGTGGCGGATTTTGGTATATACCCCTGTCGCAGGTTATTCTTGGCCATTTTTATACGGTGTTTTTTAAAATGCTCACTTATAAGCCTGATAATATCCTTTTTTAGGACAAGAGGCCTCTTGGTAACTCTGGCAACTGTTTCTAGGGTAATGTCGTCAAGCGTAGGCCCTAACCCACCGGTTGTTATGACAATATCAGCCCTTTCCAGCGCTTGCATTATAGATGCGTAAAGGCGTAAGGGATTATCCCCTACTGCAGTATGACAGTAACAGTCTATGCCTATCTCTGCCAATCTTTTTGAGAGGTATGCAGAGTTAGTATTAACTATTCCGCCCAAGAGTATTTCTGTACCTATGCATATTATTTCAGCTTTCATTATGAATCAATTATAGCATAAATTGATTTTTTTTCCATTTTTTTATCTGTTTTTTAAAAGAAACCGATTGTCTCAGAATATCGTCTCAGTGAGGT
>CAZGAS010000002.1:20431-72757 GCA_964523875.1 uncultured Planctomycetia bacterium
CGATTGTCTCAGAATATCGTCTCAGTGAGGTTCCTTGCCTATTTCATCTGTTTTTGAAAAGAAACCGATTGTCTTAGAGTATCGCCTCAGTGAGGTTCCTTGCCTATTTCATCTGTTTTTGAAAAGAAACCGATTGTCTTAGAGTATCGCCTTAGTGAGGTTCCTTGCCTATTTCATCTGTTTTTTAAAAGAAACCGATTGTCTCAGAATATCGTCTCAGTGAGGTTCCTTGCCTATTTCATCTGTTTTTGAAAAGAAACCGATTGTCTTAGAGTATCGCCTTAGTGAGGTTCCTTGCCCGTATTTTTACTTTTAGGCAAGAAAACCCGCACTTTTTACGTCTATATATATGGAGGCTAAGTTAGCATTACTTAATAAATAAGATTATGATCCAGGATTCTTAGTGCACTTTAGGGCAATTGCTTGAAAATTATATCTATAAAAATAGGTAGTTAGCAAAAATCGAGAGAAGAAGGGGATAAGTTTTCACTTTACATTACAAGTAGTACAAGGTATAATTTAAGACTAATATTAACATAATAACTATATAAGGAGGTTACAATGGTAAAGGCAATTAAGCAAAAAGTGGCACAACCTGTATCCCCACAAGGTGATAATGAATCCCAACAAGGGCGTGCGAAGGCCCTTGACCTAGCCCTGAGCCAGATTGAAAAGCAGTTTGGCAAAGGGTCTATAATGAAGCTTGATAAGAGCATGAAAAACTCTGTTCCCGCGATATCTACGGGAGCGATATCCCTGGATTTAGCTTTAGGCGTAGGCGGCCTTCCGCGTGGAAGGGTTATTGAGATCTTTGGCCCGGAGTCCAGTGGAAAGACCACACTTACGCTTAGTGTTGTTGCCCAGGCACAGAAAAAAGGCGGTATAGCGGCTTTTATAGATGCTGAAAATGCCTTTGATTCAACCTACGCGTCAAAATTGGGCGTCAACTTAGATGATCTTTTGATATCACAGCCTGATGATGGTGAGCAAGCCCTTGAAATTGTTGAGACGCTTGTACGTTCGAACGCGGTTGATGTTATTGTAATAGACTCAGTTGCCGCGCTTGTTCCTCGCGCGGAGATTGAAGGGGCCATGGGCCAGCCGCAGATGGGCCTACAGGCCCGTCTTATGAGCCAGGCCTTGCGTAAGCTTTCAGGTGCGATTAATAAGTCAAAGACATGCGTTATCTTCATCAATCAGATTCGTATGAAGATCGGTATTATGTTTGGTAATCCTGAAACAACACCGGGTGGAAGAGCGCTCAAGTTTTATTCATCGGTACGTCTTGATATACGCAGAAAAGACTATCTAAAGTCAGGCGATGTTGTAGTCGGCAGCCATGTCAAGGCAAAGGTAGTTAAAAATAAGGTTGCCCCACCTTTTAGAAGCGCGGAATTTGATATTATCTATGCTGAAGGTATATCATGGGAAGGCAGCTTATTAGATGTCGCGCTTACATATGATATATTAAAAAAACAAGGAGCGTGGTTTTCGTATGGCGATATGAAGATAGGCCAGGGCAGAGAAAGCGCACGTGTCTTCTTAAAAGAGAACCCGAAGATTACCGCAGAGATAGAGAAGAAGGTCAAGGAGCACGCAGTATAGTTTATTCATGTCATAGGATCACCGCTCGAGTTGCTTATACCATAAACAACCTTCAAGAGGTCTAGTTATGAATATAAAAAAGGCTACACTTGTCTCCGCATTGGTATTGGGATTAATAATCGGTGTTATGTTAACAGTAAAGCTTAATTTATCACCAATTATAAACGCGGAGAGCAGGACAAGAGCCCTTCTCAAGGATACGAGCCAATCTGGTGTTGGGACGTAGGCAGCCGCGCTGGATGAAAACGCGTTTATAAAAGTCGCGGAAGGTATAGGCCTCGCGGTTGTATCTATAAGCACAGAGCATATTACAAAGACGCGAGGTGGGGCATTTAACAGTCCATTCGGTTACGATGATTTTTTTGGCAGGTTTTTCAGGGACTTTTTTTGTGATATGCCTGAACGTGAGTTCAGGCAGCGAGGCTTAGGCTCAGGTTTGATAATCGATGAATCTGGTTACATTCTTACAAATGAGCATGTAATCCGTAATGCGGATAAGATTACGGTTACCTTAACAGATGGCAGGGAGATAGAAGGAGAGTTGCGCGGCCAGGATGAGAGAAGAGATCTGGCGATAATTAAAATAGAGGCAAAGAATCTGCCTGTGGCAAATCTTGGTGATTCAGATAAGACGAAGATAGGGCAGTGGGCAATCGCGATAGGAAATCCATTTGGTTACGCGATACAGAGCGAAAAGCCGACAGTAACAGTAGGTGTTGTTAGCGTGATAGACAGGTCACTTCCGGCGGCTATCAAGGTATTGGATTTGCCATACCTATTAATATCGCGAAAGATATACTCAGCACATTGATTGAAGGCAAGAGAGTGTTGTATGGTTGGCTAGGTGTAAGCGTGCAGGATATGGATGATTATAAGAAGATAGTATCCAGCGTAGGCTGAGATGTTCTTATAAAGACAGGTAGGGGGTATTCAGTTATCATACCACCAAAAGAAGATTAATGACAGACGATATTTATGATAAAGCTAAAAATTATGCGTACCGTGTATTGGGATATAGAGCTAGGTCCGAGAAAGAACTCAGGAATAAGATATTAGAAAAAGGTTATAGCCGGAAAGCGACCAATAGTGTTATCGCGGAACTTAAACGCGAAGGCCTAATTAACGATAAAAAATTTGGCCAGCACTGGATAAAAACACGCTTAGAAAATAACGCGAGAAGCTTGTTAGTTATAAAGCGTGAATTGCTCCTAAAGGGCATTGATAAAGAGATAGTAGAGAGCTTGTTAGATGATTTTAATCAGGACTTTGACGAGGAAAAGGTCGTAAGGAGGCTTATTGACTCCAGAATGCGGGTGGTCAGAGGCCTTGATCCCGAGAAGGTTAAACATAGGCTTTACGGCTTTCTTAAAAGAAGGGGATTTTCAAGTCAGATTATCCTTAAAATATTGAGTGATGTATTAAATGAGACATGTTGAGATTCGTAATAAATTTTTAGATTTTTTTAAGGCAAAGGGGCATACTTTGATTCCCAGTGATTCTCTTGTTCCGGCTGGAGATAGGTCATTACTCTTTACAAGCGCAGGTATGGCGCAATTCAAGAATGAGTTTATGGGCCATGTAAAGGATTTTACCCGCGCGGTAACCTGTCAGAAGTGCATGCGCACAGGTGACCTCGAGAATGTGGGCAAGACCGCGTATCATCACACATTCTTTGAGATGCTTGGAAACTTCTCTTTTGGTGATTACTTTAAAAACGAAGCTATTACATGGGCATGGGAGTTTTTAACAGAGGTACTCAAGGTTCCCAAAACAAAGCTTTGGGCATCTGTTTACGAAGAGGATGGCGAGGCATATGAGATATGGAGGGATAAGATAGGGCTTCCTGAAAA
This sequence comes from uncultured Planctomycetia bacterium, assembly GCA_964523875.1. GTDB lineage: Bacteria > Omnitrophota > Gorgyraeia > JABMRG01 > JABMRG01 > JAUVHV01. Next base: position 23,887 of record CAZGAS010000002.1, read on the forward strand.
CAGGATAGTAAGGCTTGGTCAGAAGGATAACTTCTGGCCTTCTGAGGCAAAAGATAAAGGCCCTAATGGGCCATGCGGGCCATGTTCTGAAGTTTTTTATGATTATGGCAAAGAGATAGGTTGTGGTAAAGAGGGTTGTTCCCCGGCATGCAGTTGTGGGAGATTTGTTGAGGTTTGGAACCTAGTCTTTACGCAGTTTGAAAGAAATGATAACGGTATATTGACTTCTCTGCCTAATAAGAATATAGATACAGGCATGGGTTTAGAGCGTCTATGCGCTGTTATGCAGGGAGTAAGGAATAATTTTGAGACAGATATATTTTCTGATATCATAAAGACGATAATAGAAGAATCAGGAATTGATAAACGTTCATTCGCCGCGGAAAACAGTCCTGCACACGCGAGCGAAAATTATAAGCCTGTTATCTGTACCATAGCTGACCATATTCGCGCAATTACATTTACCATAGCTGATGGGGTCGCTCCGTCAAATGAAGAACGAGGCTATGTTATACGAAGCCTTATTCGAAGGGCAATGATCCGCTCAAAAAAGATAGGCATTGATAAGCCATTTTTGTATAAACTGGTTTATGTTGTCGCGAAGACCATGCAGGATGTTTATCCTGAAGTTATGAAGGAGTACCAGGATATAGCAAATGTAATAAAGACTGAAGAAGAGAGGTTCTTAAAGACCCTGGAAAATGGTATCTCTATGGTTGAAGAGATGTTAAAACAATTAAGTGACATGGACCTTCAGGAAATCCCAGGGGAAACAGTCTTTGATCTCTATGATACCCATGGGATACCATTAGAGATTATTAAAGAGACAGCCGCGGCGCAAGGATATGATATTGATGAGGTTGGGTTTAATAAGCTTATGCAAAAACAGCGCGAAACATCAAGAAAATCCAGCAAGATGCAGGGAGAGATATTCACAACAGGCCTGATAAGGGTAAAGACAGAATTTATTGGTTACGATAAGTTCACCTCATCTGCTAATATTGTTGAGATAATGGATAAAGACGGAAACTCTATCAGGCAAGCGTGCCCAGCTACAGGTGATGTAGAGATTGTTCTTGATAGGTCTGTCTTCTATGGCGAGTCAGGCGGCCAGACGGGCGATAGGGGTAGGATAAGCAAGAACAACACAGAGGTTATTATTCAGAGAGCAGGCAAGGTACAGGATGCCATAGTCTTAATAGGCAAGGTAGAAGAAGGCAGTATAAGGGTTGGGGATAAGGTCAAGCAGGAGATCGATACAGATTACCGCTTGGCTATAGCAAGGAACCATACAGCTACACATATTTTGCAAAAGGCCTTGAGAAAGGTTTTAGGAGAGCATGTAAAACAGCAGGGCTCACTTGTTACAGCAGATAAGCTGAGATTTGATTTTACACATGCAAAGGCATTAACAGATGCTGAGATAGAGCGGGTCGAGGAACTTGTTAATGAGCACATAAATAACAGCCATGACATTAAAGTAGAAGAGATGTCATTAAAAGATGCCAGGTCCTCAGGAGCGTTGGCGTTTTTTGGCGATAAATATGACCAGAAGGTAAGGGTAGTGCACACCGGTGCGGATAGCAGAGAGCTTTGTGGCGGTACGCACCTCAAAAATACCAGAGAGATAGAGATTTTCAAGATAACGCATGAAGGTTCTGTTTCCTCAGGCATAAGAAGAATAGAGGCATGCACATTTGATAGGGCAAGAGAGTGGGAAGCGGAACATAAGGAGAAAGAGGAAGAGAAAGAGCGTATTCTTACGCAAAAAAAGGAAGAAAAGCTTCTTGAGAAGAGAAAATTAAGGGAATCAGAGCAGACAGTGGGCAGGATAATTGAAGATGCCAGGGAAGTAGCCGGTATCAAGCTTATAATAAAATTCATGAAGGATCAGAATATGGGCGCGCTCAAGTATATCTCTGATATAATAAGAAATAAGCTGGCACAGGAGTATATGCTATTTTTTGTAGGCTCATATCAAGGCAAAACCGGAGTGCTTCTCTCACTTAGCGCAGGCCTGATTAAAAAAGGCCTTGACGCGTCAATGCTTCTATTGGAGATTATTAAGCCTTTCGCGGGTAAAGCAGGCGGCAGGCCGGATATGGCACAGGGCGGTATAAAAGAACTTAAAGGTCCGGAAGAAGTATTAAAAACAGCAGAGAAAATTTTAGTTAAGGAGTTGGAATGAAGAGCATAAGGCCAAATAGCAAGGAGCTTACAAGATTATACAATCGCGGTATTGACCTGAAAAAGAGTGTGCATGATAAGGTTTCAAAGATCATCGAGGGCGTAAAATCTCATGGCGATGAAGCCCTGGTCAGATATACAAAACAGTTTGATAGTATTAAGATGAAGCCCCGTCAACTCAAGGTAAGCACAGGAGAGGTTAACGGCGCGTACCAGAATATGGATTCAAACCTGGTAAATAGTTTTAAGGTTGCGATTGAGAACGTAAGCCAGTTTTACAAGAAACAGCTTAAGAAATCCTGGAAAATAAAGGACAAAGAAGGTATTATGCTTGGCGAGAGGATAACACCTTTAGAATCTGTGGGGATATATATTCCTGCCGGCACGGCACCTCTTGCCTCGACTGTTTATATGACGGTTCTTCCCGCCAAGATAGCAGGTGTAAAGAGGATCGCGATAGTGACACCTCCTAATGAGTACGGAAGCGTCCATCCATATATACTGGTTATGGCAAATTTGCTCGGTATAACAGAGATATATAAAGCCGGTGGCGCGCAAGCAATAGCGGCGTTAGCGTTTGGCACAAAGAGTATACAGAGAGTCGATAAGATTGTGGGTCCTGGCAACCAATATGTATCCGAAGCAAAGAGACAGGTCTTTGGCTATGTTGGTATAGATATGGTAGCAGGGCCTAGTGAGGTTGTTATTATAGCTGATGACAGTGTAAATTACGAGTATGTTGCGGCGGATATGGCAGCCCAATGCGAGCACCTTATGGGGTTATCGATATTGATAACAAAATCTAAAAAACTAGCGAAATTTATACAGCAGCAGCAACTCGATGGTTACCTGGTTCTCGTAAAGAATCTGAAACAGGCCGCGGAGATCGCTAACAAGATAGCGCCAGAGCATCTCCAGCTTATGGTAAAGGACCCTAAAAAGCTCTCTAAAATGATACATAACGCGGGGTGTATATTGCTAGGCGAATATACTCCGACAGTGCTTAGTGATTATATTGCGGGCCCAAGCCATGTATTGCCAACGGGAGGCAGTGCCAGATTCTTTTCAGGTTTAAGCATATGGGATTTCTTAAAAGGTATACACGTGGTCTCGTATTCTAAGAGGGCTCTTGAGTCTGTAAAAGGAGATATTGAGAGGATAGCAGCTTTAGAAGGTCTGAATAAGCATATTGATTCTATTAAGAAGAGGTTTGAGTAGTTTATGATAGCTGAAGAGTGTGCAGCAATTTCCGCAGATAAAGATATTGCTTATGCCTTTGCCTTCACAGCGCAGGTATTTTTGCCATATATTTAAATCCATGGCAAAAAAATCCAAAGCGCTGCTTAAGGCAAAGGCATAAGCAATTATGAATAAGAAAATAGCTTTTTCTACAAAGCTATCAAATTTAAAATAGGAGCTTAGTAAGATGGATAATAGAATAGCGCTACTTAAGCGTAAGACAACTGAAACAGATATAACCGGAAGCCTGAACATTGATGGTACCGGTAAAACGTCTATTAGTACAGGTATTGGCTTATTAGACCATATGCTTGAGTTATTTGCTTTTCATGGGTTGTTTGATTTAGAGTTAAAGGCTATTGGAGATTTGCATATTGACATACACCATACTAATGAAGATGTGGGTATTGAATTAGGCAAGGCGTTTAAAAAAGCGCTTGGTGAAATGAAAGGCATTAAGCGATTCGGTTCCGCTTCTGTGCCCATGGAAGAAGTTGTTGCAAATATTACTCTTGATATTAGTGGCAGAGGATTGTATAAACGCAGAAAGAATCAAGCGGTTAGTTTTGCCCCGAGTAATGAAAAAGGTTACTCGCTTAAAGACGTAGATCATTTCTTCGAGAGCCTTGCTAATCATCTGGGAATGAATTTAGTTATAAGCATTGATCCGACAGTGCAGGATCTTCATACTACGTTAGAACCTGCTTTTAAGGCATTGGGCATAGCTTTAGATCATGCCACACAGATAGATCCTCGTAAAAAAGGAGTGCCTTCTACCAAAGGGATAATAGATTAATGATTACGATTGTAGATTATGGTATGGGCAATCTAGCGTCGGTAAAAAACGCTATTAAGCGCTATACAGATAAAGTAGTAGTGAGCTCAATGCCGAATGATATAAAAAAAGCTGATAAATTGATACTGCCGGGGGTAGGCGCTTTTAAAGATGCCTATGATGAGATAGGCAAGCGCGGGTTTCGCGGCCCTATATTAGATTTTATCAAAACAGGCAAGCCTTTTTTAGGGATATGTTTAGGCCTACAGCTTTTGTTTACAAAAAGCTTTGAAGATGGTGAACATGAGGGGTTTGATATTATTAAAGGAAATGTTGTCTCTTTTGAAAAGGCTAAGGGTATCAAGATTCCGCATATGGGCTGGAATAACATAATCAGCAATTCGAGAGCCAAGATTTCCGGTTGCCCCCTGCTTAAAGGCGTTAGTGAGGGCCCATATATGTATTTTGTGCATTCATATTATGTGGTGCCTGAAGATGCATCTGTTATCACAACAACTACAGATTATGGTAATAATTTCTGTTCTATGCTCTGGAAGGATAATATTTACGCAACACAATTCCATCCGGAAAAGAGCCAGGAGCAGGGCTTGAAGATAATTGAAAACTTTGTAAGGTTATAAATGTTTATTATACCAGCGATTGACATACGCTCTAAGAGGGTTGTCCGGCTCCTGCAAGGAGATTTTAATAAGGAGACCTTCTACTCTGCTAATGTTGTAGAGGTTGCCAGGAAGTGGGAGGAGATGGGCGCTAGGTTTTTACATATGGTCGACCTTGACGGTGCTTTAGCGGGTGAGCCTAAGAATCTTGATGTTGTTGAGCAGGTCTCTAAATCAGTTGATATACCTATACAATTGGGCGGAGGCTTAAGGACAGAGAAGAATGTTGAGTCAGCTCTATCGAAGGGTGTTTCAAGGGTGATTATAGGTACCAGGGCATATGAGGATGATGAATTTGTTAAGAGGCTTGTTAAGGCCTTTGGTGCTGACAAGGTAGCCATTGGCATAGATGCGGCAGGAGATATTATTTTATCCAAGGGCTGGACAGAATCTACAGGCATTGGCGCTTTTTCGCTTGGGAAAAAGATGGAGTCATTGGGCGCTGGAATGATTATATATACAAATACGCTTAAGGACGGTACATTAGAGAGTCCGCAGCTAGGGCTTGCTGAAAAGATGCTTGCCGCGGTTTCGATAAAGGTGATTATATCTGGTGGTATAGCCTCTTTACAGGATATTAGGGATTTAAAGGCACTAGACAGGCCAAATCTTTATGGTGTGATTACCGGCAAGGCATTATATGAACAGAGGCTGGATCTAAGGGAAGCGATACAAATAGCAGAGGAAGAATAATAATATGCTTGCAAAGAGGATTATACCCTGTCTTGATGTGAAAGACGGAAGGGTTGTTAAGGGTGTACAATTTTTAGATCTTCGTGATGCCGGGGATCCGGCCCAGATAGCAGAGGTCTATGACAGAGAGGGCGCGGATGAGATAGTATTTCTGGATATAACCGCGAGCCATGAAGAACGGCCAATATTTATTGATGTTGTAAAGCGTACAGCAGAAAATATATTTATACCTCTTACAGTTGGTGGCGGTATTGAAACACTCGATACCATAGAGAGGCTTTTAAGGGCAGGGGCTGATAAGGTTTCGATAAATACTATGGCAGTACAACAACCCGATTTTATAAGGGCTGCCGCAACCCGTTTTGGTACACAATGTGTTGTTGTTGCTATTGACGCAAAGAGAGAAGGGCAGGGCTGGGGGGTATATACCCATGGCGGCAGAAGGCCAACTGGCAAAGACGCGCTCCTATGGGCTAAAGAGGCAGCTGATCTGGGGGCGGGCGAGATCCTGCTGACCAGCATGGATTGTGATGGAACAAAGAACGGTTTTGATATAGAACTTACACGTTCTATATCAGAGGCCACAAATATACCCATTATAGCATCAGGCGGAGCTGGTACTTTAGAACATTTACGGCTTGCCCTGGTTGAAGGTAAGGCCGATGCCGCGTTAGCCGCTAGTATATTCCATTTCAAAGAGCATACAATAAAAGAGGCAAAAGAGTTTTTAAAAGGAAAAGGAGTTGAGATAAGATTATGAGCCTGATAGATAGATTAAAGTTCGCGGATGGCCTTATCCCCGCGATAACGCAGGATTACAAAACAGGTGAAGTTTTAATGGTCGCGTATATGAATAAAGAAGCGGTTAGAAAGACACTTAAAACACGAAAATGTAATTATTATAGCCGATCAAGGAAGAAGATGTGGGTTAAGGGAGAGTCTTCAGGCCATATACAGAAGGTAAAAGCTATATATGTTGATTGTGATATGGATTGCCTGCTTATAAAAATAGAGCAAATAGGAGGCGCTTGCCATACAGGGTATAAGAGTTGTTTTTATCGTGAGTTTAAATCAGGTAGATTGGTACCAAAGGGGAAGAAGGTCTTTGACCCAAAAAAGGTTTACTGATGTATTATCCAAAAATAGAAGAGTTTACCAGGTTAACGAAAAAAGGTAATGTTATACCTGTTTATACGGAGATATCCGCTGACCTGAATACACCTTTATCCGCGTTCCTAAAGATAGATGATAAGAAAAATTCTTTTCTTTTTGAATCTATGGAAGGTGGTGAAAAGATTGGCAGATACTCATTTTTAAGCAGTAACCCGTCAGTTGTGATTGAGGCCAAGGCCGGTTCTGTCAGGATAAGAGAGAGATCCGGGACATCTAAGACAAATACCGCGAATCCGCTTGACTATATCAACAAAATGATGAAGGGGTTTAAGTTTGTTAAGGTTAAGGGCTTGCCTAGATTTTGTGGTGGCTTAGTAGGTTTTGTGGGTTATGATGTTATACGTTTTATAGAAAATATACCTGATGCGTGCAAGGATGATTTAGATCTGCCCGATTTGAGGCTTATGCTTGCGGACACACTACTTGTATTTGATCGGGTCAACCATACGATAAAGGTTGTATCTAACGCGCATATAAGCTCCGCCGCGAAATCTTCTATTAAGCACGCGTATAAAGACGCGGTAAGAAAGATAGATAACTTAATCATAAAGCTTAAAAAACCGCTTAGAAGCAACCTGCCTCCCATTGAAAATACAGCAAGGCCGATAAGGTATAAATCTAATATCAAAAAAATGGATTTTGAAAAAAGCGTTTTAACGGCAAAAAAATATATCAAGGCTGGAGATGTTATACAGGTTGTCCTGTCGCAAAGGCTGGAGGCAGATTATACTAAGAACCCAATTGATATATACAGGGCACTACGCCGGGTAAATCCATCACCGTATATGTTTTATATTTCATTTAAGGATTTTAAGCTTGTTGGTTCTTCTCCCGAGATTATGGTGCGTGGTGAAAACACTGTCGCGGAGGTGCGCCCTATAGCAGGTACAAGGCCACGCGGCAAAGACGAAATAGCTGATAAGCTTTTAGAGAAAGAGTTACTCGCTGATCCAAAAGAGCGGGCAGAGCATCTTATGCTGGTTGACTTAGGCAGGAATGATCTTGGCCGTGTATGTGTCCCCGGCAGTGTAAAGTTAAATGAGTTCATGGTTATTGAAAGGTACTCACATGTAATGCATATAGTTAGTGACTGTATAGGCAGGTTATTACCCGGTTCGAACGCGCTAAGCCTTTTAAAGGCATCATTTCCCGCTGGAACAGTATCTGGTGCCCCAAAGATCCGCGCGATGGAGATTATAGATGAGCTTGAAACGACAAAGAGAGGTCCTTACGCAGGTTGTGTTGGGTATATCTCATTTTCCGGAAACCTGGATACATGTATTACTATACGTACGATATTACTTAAAAACAACAAGGCCTATATCCAGACAGGCGCTGGTATTGTCGCGGATTCTATACCTGTTAAAGAGTATCAGGAGACTATAAATAAGGCAAAAGGCATGCTTAACGCTATATCTATTGCCAGGCAAACAGGTCTGCCTAAGAAGCAGGCAGGAAAGATGATATGATATTATTAATTGATAATTATGATTCCTTTACATATAACCTAGTTCAGTATTTCGGTGAGCTGGGCGCGCGGATTAAGGTTTATAGAAATGATAAGATAACCCTGTTACAGATTAAGAAGCTTAAGCCCAAACATATAGTGATATCACCCGGGCCTGGCACGCCTGAAGATGCCGGCATATCGAAGGGTGTTATAAAAGAGTTTGCTGGTATTATACCTATACTTGGTGTCTGTTTGGGCCACCAGTGCATAGGTGAGGTCTTTGGAGGAAAGGTAATAGGCGCGAAGCGCTTAATGCATGGAAAGACATCCCTGATATACCACAATAAAACAGGTATATTTAGTGGAATTAAGAATCCTTTTATTGCCACAAGGTATCATTCGCTGATTATCGAAAAGAAAAGTATCCCGGAATGTTTAGAGATTACTGCCAGGACAAAAGAGAATGAGATTATGGGAGTGAAACATAAGGACTATACGGTATGGGGGGTACAGTTTCATCCAGAGTCCATTCTGACAAAGGAAGGCAAAAAGCTGCTTAAGAACTTCATGAGGAATAAAAAATGATAAAAGAGGCAATTGGAAAAGTAGTAGAGCATAAGGCCCTGACTGCTGTTGAGATGGATGCCGCATTCTCTGAAATTATGAGTGGAATAGCCGCCCCTTCACAAATAGCCGCGTTTATTACCGGCCTGCGTATGAAGGGCGAGACAGTTACAGAGATTACAGCTGCTGCTACGGTTATGAGGAGATTTGCCCGTACAATTGATATACAAGGCGGCCTTGATATTGACCGTAGCGATATTAATATAGAGAGAGAGGTAATACTCGATACCTGTGGTACAGGGGGAAGCGGCACGAATACATTTAATATTTCAACTACAGTCGCGTTTGTTGTCGCTGGCTGTGGTATTAAGATCGCGAAGCATGGTAATCGCTCTGTATCCAGCGCTTGCGGGTCAGCAGATGTCCTGGAGGCATTGGGAATCAATCTTGATATTGCACCTTCCAGGGTTGAAGAGTGTATAAAGCGTATTGGCATAGGTTTTATGTATGCCCCGTTATTTCACAAGGCCATGAAGCATGCAGCTGGCGTAAGGAAGGCGATAGGCATAAGAACTATATTTAATATATTAGGGCCTCTCTCAAATCCCGCTAACGCAACCTGTCAGGTTTTAGGAGTCTATAGCAGAGAGCTTACAGAGGTTATGGCAAAAGTGCTTTGCAAGCTTGGCCTGAAAAAAGCATTTGTTGTATATGGCCTGGACACGCTAGATGAGATATCGGTTACAGGGCCTACGCAGATATCTGAACTAAAGGGAAACAAGGTTAAGACCTATCAGGTAAGGCCTGAACAATTCGGTTTTAAAAGAATGCCTTTAAAGAGTATCGCGGGCGGGGATGCTGCTAAGAACTCTAGAATAGTCCTCTCCGTGCTAAAAGGCGCTAAAGGTGCCAAGCGGGATGTAGTATTAATAAACGCTGCATATGGGCTTATCGCGGCGGGAAAAGCAGTCAATGTTAAAGAGGCTCTCAAGATGGCAGAATATTCTATTGATTCAGGTATGGCACTTAATAAGCTTAATCAGCTTCAGGCCTTTACCCGTTTATCAGCAGGCCGCGCTCGTAAGGGCACATTAAACAGCATAAGTCGACAGGGTCCTGCCCGCCCTCGGCCATTGAAGAGGAAGATGCCGCGGCTCTAAACCAATGAGGCTTTAAAAAGAGATGATACTCTCAGATATTATTGAGGCAAAAAGAGCGCATATTGAGCAATCAAAAAAGGTAATGTCGCTTGAATATATTAAGCACTGCCTTTCTAAGAAGAATATCCTTAGGCGTAATTTTAAGCAGGCGATAAGCCAATCACATGATATCAATATCATCGCTGAGATAAAGCGCGCGTCACCGACGAGAGGTGTTATAAGGCAGGAGTTTGACCCTAAAAATATTGCCAGAGAGTACCAAATAAATGGTGCGGCGGCTATCTCAGTATTAACAGAGGAAAATTTCTTTAAGGGTAGTCTCAGCTATATAAAAGAGATAAAAAAGGTTACAAATTTACCGGTTTTAAGGAAAGACTTTATTATAGAGGAATACCAGGTCTATGAATCCGCTTTGGCTGAGGCTGATGCTATTTTACTGATCACTCATATACTTTCAAAAGAAGAGATAATCAAACTTTCCGGACTTGCTAAATCATTAAACATGGCGGTTTTGTGTGAAGCGCACAGCAAGGAAGAGCTGGAAAAGGCGATAAGCGCGAGGCAGGATATAATAGGTATAAATAACAGAGATCTTAATACATTCAAGCTTAGCATAAGTACCACTGAAAATCTTATAGGTATAGTGCCTAGCGGTAAGATTATTGTCAGTGAAAGTGGCATACGCACTCGTTCAGACATACTTTTTTTAAAGAGTATTGGCGCGAGCGCTGTATTGATCGGCGAGGTCTTTATGGATGCTGAGGATATTGGTAAAAAGGTACGCGAATTTACCGGGAAATGATATGGCAAAGGTGAAGATATGTGGCATTACAAGCTTGAAGGACGCGCTTGCTGCGCAAGATTCCGGAGCTGATTTTTTAGGTTTTGTCTTTGCTGATAGCCCTAGGAAGGTAGCGCCTGAGAAGGCCGGAGAGATTATTGCTAAATTATCCCCATCTGTAAAGATAGTCGCGCTATTTGTAAATGAGATAAAAGATAAGGTTTTTGAAGCTGTGCAAAAAATGGGGAGGGTAGACCTTTTACAATTTCACGGAGATGAGACCTCCAAATATTGTCAATGCTTTACAGAGCAAGAGATTATAAAGGTTTTCCGGATCCGCAACGAGGCATCTATCGCGCCTATCAGGTCTTTTGATGGTATAGATTTTGTCTTGCTTGATACTTTTGAGCCCGGCCGGTATGGCGGCACAGGTAAGAGGCTTGATTTATCTCTTGTAACCGGATTAACCCAGCTTGGTAAACCTATATTCTTGTCAGGCGGCCTAAACCCCGATAATGTAAAGGATGCCGTGGAGAAGATAAGGCCGTTCTGTGTGGATGTTTCAAGCGGCGTAGAGAAAGAGCCGGGAAAGAAAGACCCAAAATTAGTCGCGAGATTTATTCAGAATGCTAAATCAAGTTAATCCGGTTTAAAAGAGATGATTTCGAAGGAAAGATGATGAAACCTGTTTTTCAATTAATTGACAAAAGTAGGCATAAACTCATATGGCTTACAACGCGGCTTATCTCTATTCCTACAATCAATCCCCCGGGTGATAATTACGAGAAGATAGTTTTATTGCTCGAAAAATACTGTAAACGGCTTGCCCTGGATACAAGACGTGTAATAACGCCGAAGAGCGAACTTAAAAAATACAATATAAACACAGGTTCTGAGAGGATAAGCCTGATAGCTAATTGGGATCTTAGAGCTAAAAAAACCCTGCACATAAATGGCCATTATGATGTTGTTCCCACAACGTCAAGTTGGAAGACCGATCCATTCAGGCCTGTTCTGAAACAGGGGAAGCTTTATGGGCGCGGTACAGAAGACATGAAGGCCAATATAGCCGTTACCCTCATCGCGATAGAGGCGCTTAAAGCCAATAGCATTAAGCCGAAATGCAATATTGAACTCTCTTTTACCCCTGATGAGGAGACAGGCGGGAGGACAGGTTTCGGCTATCTTGTGAAAAAGAATATTATAAGGCCTGATTACGCTATAAGTGAAGGCCATTGTAATGATTATATATCATATGGGAATAAAGGGATTGCCTGGTTTCAGATAGAGGTCAAGGGGAGGTCTTGTCATGGAAGTGAGCCCTATAAAGGGGTAAATGCTTTTGAAAAGATGCTCTATGTAGCGAACGCGTTTTTATCCCTTAAAAAAAGAATACACAAGAGAAAAACACTCTTTTACACCAAGTCTGAAAAGAACCGCTTTTCAACCATAATGATGGGCGGAGAGGTCTGGGGCGGACATAAAACGAATATTGTTCCTGACAGGACATGCTTTACAATAGACCGTAGATTTTTGCCGGAAGAGAATATAAAGGGTGTCAAAAAAGAGATATCCGATCTTATTAAAGAGATAAAAAAGAAAGACAAAGACCTCGATATAGCGGTGCATCTTATAAGTGAAGAAGACTCTGTTGTCTCGGATGAGAATAATAACTTATTTAAACAGTTTAAGACCTCGGTAAGGAGTGTCTTAAAAAAGACCCCAAAATGCGCCCTCTTATCAGGGGCTACAGATATAAGGTTTTTGATAAGAAAAGGTATCCCCAGTTTGGGGTATTCAGTGGATGGGGGAGGCTCGGCCCACTCTGATAATGAATTCATTTACACAAAGAGCTTGATTAATACAACAAAGATATTCGCGGATGTTATTGGTAACTTAAGATAAAGGAAAAAAATAATGAGACCTGATAAGAGAGGATATTTTGGGATCTTTGGCGGGAAATATGTACCAGAGACACTAATGGCAGCACTTGATGAGCTCGAAATAGAGTATAAGAAGTCCAGGAATAATAAGGGTTTCAAAAGAAAGCTTGATTATTATCTCAAACAGTATGCCGGAAGGCCCACGCCTCTCTATTTCGCGAAAAATTTAACCAAGCTTTTAGGCGGCGGTAGGATATATTTAAAGAGAGAGGACCTTTGCCACACTGGTGCGCATAAGATAAATAATACCTTAGGACAGGCGCTCCTAGCGTTAAAGATGAAGAAGCCGCGCATTATAGCGGAGACAGGCGCGGGCCAGCATGGTGTAGCGACAGCTACGGTCGGCGCGTTATTCGGGTTGGAATGTGATGTTTATATGGGCGAGGAGGATATAGAGCGCCAATCGCTCAATGTCTTCAGGATGAAACTTTTAGGAGCGCGTGTAATACCTGTCTCAACCGGTTCGAGAACATTAAAGGACGCTACAAACGAGGCATTAAGGGACTGGGTTACAAATGTTCGCACTACCCATTATATTATCGGTTCTGTTGTTGGCCCCCATCCTTACCCTGTTATGGTGCGTGATTTTCAGACTGTTATTGGTAAAGAGGCTCAGGCCCAGCTCAAAGCTATTAAAGAGAAAGAGCCTGATTATCTCGTTGCTTGTGTCGGAGGTGGCTCAAATTCAATAGGCCTGTTTCACCCATACTTTAAATCAAGGTCTAAATTTATCGGTGTTGAAGCCGCGGGTTTTGGCGTAAGAACAGGCAAGCATGCCGCAACGTTGCTGGTGGGCAAGGTTGGTGTATTACACGGTTCGAAAAGCTACCTTTTGCAGGATAAAGATGGACAAGTTAAGATAGCCCATTCTATATCTGCGGGGTTAGATTATCCTGGTGTTGGCCCTGAGCACTCATTCTATAAGGATGATAAGCGAGCCAGATATGTGGCAGTAACAGATAAAGAGGCATTGTCTGCTATGCGATTGCTATCAGAGACTGAAGGCATTATTCCAGCGCTTGAGAGTGCTCATGCTATCGCGTATCTTAAAAAACTTAAGACAAGAAAAAATCAGGTAATTCTTCTTTGTTTGTCAGGCAGGGGTGACAAGGATATTGATATGATAAAGGATGTAATATAATGTAGGTGCTTCGGCCGCGCAACTAATTCCGGTATTTGATTTTAGGTTTTTGGTTGTCGCCAAACTTGGAGGATCTCAAGAGAGTGAATAGGATAGATAAGAGATTTAATGATATAAGCAGGCAGAAGAGAAAGGCTTTTATAGCGTATATCTGCGCTGGGGATCCTGATATACCTACTACAGAGAAACTCGTATTAGAGCTTGATCAGGTAGGGGTGGATATTCTCGAGCTTGGTATCCCCTTTTCAGACCCTTTAGCAGATGGCCCTACAATACAAAAAGCATCTCAACGCGCGCTTAAGAAGGGGATTAATATGGATAAGATTTTTTCCCTTATACGTTCATTGCGAAAAAAGACAGGTATTCCCATAGTTCTTATGGGTTATTATAATCCTGTATACAGTTACGGTATAGCGCGTTTCATTAAAGAGGCAACGAGATCGGGCGCGGATGGTATAATTGTTCCTGACCTTATTCCTGAGGAGGCTGATGAGCTAATCTTTGTCGCCAGGCAATACGATTTTAAAACCATATTTCTAGTAGCGCCAACAAGCACCAGAAAAAGAATAAAACTAATAGCAGAGAAATCAACAGGTTTTATATATTATGTATCACTAGCAGGTGTAACCGGTGCCCGAGCGGTGTTACCGACGCGTATAAGAGATCACATAAAGGAGATTAAGGCCTTAAGCAGGAAACCTGTTTGTGTTGGATTTGGTGTTTCAACAACAAGGCAGGTTAAGAGTTTAAGCGCCTATTGTGATGGTGTGATAGTAGGCAGTGCTATCATAAACAAAATAGAGAATAGCCTGCCTGATAAGCCCAAGGCCATAAGAGAGGCCGCGCGCTTTGTAAAAGGTATAGCTCGGGGAGTTAGATAATGTTGCATGGAATAATAATCGCGGGTGGTGCGGGTAAAAGGCTTTGGCCTAAGTCGAGAAAGTCTATGCCAAAGTTCTTTTTAAAGATTAATGGTCAAAAGACCCTGCTTGAGCAGTCGATAGACAGGGTAAAAGCGGTCATGCCTTTAGATAATATTTTAATTATCACGAACAAGGCACATCTTGAGCCTATTAGAAAGGCTCTACCGTGGTTTCCCCGGAAGAATATTATCGCGGAGCCTGTTTCAAGAAATACCGCCCCCGCGATCTCGTTAGCGGTAGCTTTTGTCAGTAAGAAGGACCCTGATGGAGTGATAATTGTTATTCCCGCTGACCAGATAATAAATGATATGCCCGCCGTTAAAGAGATTTTTAAGCTCTCATCTCAGGTGGCTCGTATTAAAGATTCTATTATTACTATTGGCATAAAGCCAAGTTCACCCGCAACGGGTTATGGTTATATAAAAACCAGCAGGCTATATAGGAAGTTAACAGGCAAGAAGACACACTTTGGTATGTATTATGTGGATAAATTTACAGAGAAGCCATCTTCTCAAAGAGCAAAGGCTTTTATAAAATCTAAAAGGTACTTGTGGAATAGCGGTATCTTTATTGGAAAGGCGAAAGTCTTTTTAGAGGAATTTAAATGTCATAGTCCCGCTGTTTACAGTGTCCTCTCCAGGATGGAAAAATATCTGGGAACAGATAGGCAGCAAGCCATGATAAATCGCCAGTATAAAAATTTTCCTGATATATCAATAGATTACGCGATTATGGAAAAGACGAAAAAAGGCTTGGTAGTAAAATCAAATATTCATTGGGATGATATCGGTACATGGAACGGGTTTAAAAAATATTTAGAGCGGGATAACGACAATAACAGCATAGACTCGAAACATATTGGTATCAATACGCGGAACTCGGTTATTATTGGCGAAAGATCTCACTTGGTCGCTACAATTGGTGTGGATAATATGATAATCGTGCAGACACCTGATGCTACGCTTATATGTTCCAGAGAATACGCTGAAGATGTCAAGGATCTGGTTGAATTGGCGGAAAAGAAACTTTTAAAGGATAAAGACAAGTGGCCCGTATTTTAGGACTGGATTTAGGTACTAAAAGAATAGGCGTAGCTGTAAGCGATGAATCTCAGGTTATAAGCTTTACCGCGGAGACCATGAACGTAACAAATATCAAGGCCTCTTTAAGCCATATAACAGGCCTTATTAAACATTACAACGCGGATAAAGTGGTTATTGGGTTGCCGTTGAATATGAATGGCACAAAAGGCCCGCAGGCAGAGAAGGCGCTAGATTTCGCAAAACGATTACAACACAGAGTCAGCGCTGAGGTCTTAACATTTGACGAGCGGCTGACTACAAGCCAAGGCGAGCAGATATTAATCTCCGCTGATATGAGTAGAGAAAAAAGAAAGAAACACATAGATAAGTTGGCGGCGCAGATAATGCTGCAGGCATATCTGGATTGCAGTAAGAATAAAGTATAAGTGTTGGAAACAGTTTCTTAAATGCTTCAGAGTTATTTTAGCAGCATTTAAGGAACCTTCTTGTATGAAAATTTTATGAGCGGTTTCTCAAATATGATAGAACCGTATTAGCCATATTTAAGGAACCTTCTTGTATGAAAATTTTATGAGCGGTTTCAATACTTTAAAATAAGGAGCTAAAACATTGCATAAAGAGACAGTTTTAAATAATGGCCTTAAGGTTATTACCAATAAGTTTCCTGACGCGCATTCACTCTCTGTTGGGCTTTGGATAAGAACAGGCGGCAGGTATGAGACATTGAAAAATCAGGGTATATCGCATTTTATGGAGCACATGCTTTTTAAGGGCACAAAGAACCGTTCTTGCCAGCAGATAAAACAGGCTATCGAGGAGAAAGGCGGCGCGTTCAATGCCTTTACATCAGAAGAGTGTGTCTGCTATTATGTAAAGATACTGTCACGGCAGTTGACTCTTGCCTGTGATGTGCTCTCTGACATGGTTTTAAACTCTGTATTTAATGATAAAGAGATAGAGAAGGAGCGTAAGGTTATATTCGAGGAGATACGTATGTATCTTGACCTGCCTATGCAGTATGTGCACGATCTTCTTGATGAGCTTTTATGGCCGGATCATCCTCTAGGCCTCCCTCTTGTAGGAAACTATGATATTGTAGGCGCTATTAGCAGGCGAGACCTCAAGGCTCAGAAGGATATTTTTTATGTACCGAATAACATTATCGCGGTCGCTTGCGGAAACATCAACCATGATGAATTTGTAGCCGCAATGAATAAGGCCTTTGGCAAGAGAAGGCCTGTAAAACAACCGGCATTCAAGAGGGCGCCTAAATCTATTGGTATAAGACGTTCCAGTTTTTTTCATAAAGATACAGAGCAGACGCATCTCTGTCTCGGGCTTAAAGGGTTAAGCCGTAAAGACCCCTTGCGTTTCGGGCTGGCGCTTTTGAATATCATTCTTGGTGGTAATATGTCAAGCAGGCTTTTTAATGAAATAAGAGAGAAGAGGTCTCTCGCGTATGAGATTGGCTCATCCACTAAGTCATATTCTGACACAGGTTCATTCTTTATACATGCGGGTGTTGACAACAGAAAGATTAAGGAAGCTGTCTTAATCATGATTAGGGAGCTTGGTAAGGCAAGAAGGCATTTGGTAACCAAGAAAGAGCTTAGTATGGCTAAGGAGTGTTTTAAAAGCGGCCTGCTTATGGCGTTGGAAAATACTATGTCGAATATGCTCTTTTTTGGAGAGCAGTCTTCTATAACCGGAAAGATTACGACAAAAGATAAGATACTCGATGAGGTTGGAAAAGTAGATGTTGGTATGATAAAAGAGGTGGCAACAAAGCTTTTTTATCCTGAGGCATTGAAACTGGCGGTTATCGGCCCGCAGACGGATAGGGAAAAACTCGAGTTAGAGAGTCTTTTTATCTCGTAGTGTAAAATCTGTTATAGTTTTCGCAAATGCCTGTTAAAAAATATATAATAATATAGTTTTTATTATTAAAAAAAGAAGGTTTATTTTATGGATAAACAATACAAGCCAAGAATAAAAAGCCCCACAAGTGGAATAGGCGGTATATTAGTAGCTCCGTCAATATTGGCCGCGGATTTTAGTGATCTTGGCAACGAGATCAGGCGTGTTGAAAAAGCAGGCGCGGACTGGATCCACGTAGATGTTATGGATGGCCATTTCGTACCAAATCTAACCATAGGGGCCCCTGTTGTTAGGTCGCTTCGAAAACATACAAAACTTACTATAGACAGCCATCTCATGATAGAGAACCCGCAAGAGCATATTGAGGATTTTATAAAAGCTGGCAGTGATATTATCACAGTCCATGCTGAAGCCGAGTCCAAATTGAAACCGCTGATACGCAATATACAGTCTTACGGCGCAAAGGCAGGCCTCTCTATAAAACCAAAGACACCGACATCCGTGATATATAATCTGCTCGATATTGTAGATATGGTAGTTGTTATGACGGTTGAGCCTGGTTTCGGAGGACAGAGTTTTATGCAGGATATGATGCCGAAGATTCAGGATATAAGGCAACGCTATAAAGGCTATATACAGGTTGATGGAGGCGTAAATGCCCAGACAGGGCAGCAGGCAAAGGCCGCTGGAGCCAATATATTAGTTGCGGGTACATATCTGTTTAAGGCAACTAATATGAAAGAGGCAATCGCCAGCTTGAGATAGGCAGATAAAGGCAGGGAAGTGTATATGGGTATCAGATTTGGTACAGATGGATGGAGAGCGGTCATAGCGAGGGAATTTACTTATGGTAATGTACGAAAGGTTACCCAGGCTATAGCGGATTACCTTAACGCACAACCCCGTAAAGCTCCTTCGGAACAACGGGGCAGGCGCGTAACGCACAACCCCGTAAAGCTCCTTCGGAGCAACGGGACAGGCGCAATACGATTAATAGTAGGCTATGACAGCAGGTTTATGTCTGAAGTATATGCTAAATTGGCAGCAGAGGTCTTAGCTGCTAACAACATTAGCGTATCTCTTGTTAATAAGCCAACACCTACGCCAGCTATCTCCCTTGCTATTAAGAGGAAAAAGTTTGATGGCGGTATGATTGTTACAGCTAGTCACAACCCACCTATCTTTAATGGGATAAAATTCAAGACTTATTTAGCTACATCCGCGGATCAGGATACAACTGGAAAAATAGAAAAACTTATTGGAAAAAATAATCCGAAGATCTTAGATATAGAAAAAGCAAAAAGCGAGGGCATGGTTGATATGGTAGATGTTGCCGCGGACTATATTGCGTTTATTAGAAGTTTTGTTGATATTGACAGGATAAGGCAGGCCCGCTCTAAGGTGCTTATCGATTATATGCATGGCGCGGGAACAGGCTATCTGGAGGCTATCCTAGGTAAAATATGGCCTGGCATCGAAAGCATTCGAGGAAATGTTGACCCGCTCTTTGGCGGCATTAATCCTGAGCCCATACCGAAAAATCTTGAGTATGCCTCTAAATATATGAAAAAGAATAAATTTGACTTAGCTGTTGCCTTAGATGGCGATGCGGATAGAATAGGTGCCTTGCGTCCGGATGGCAGGTTTATAGCGAGCGGGCAGATTATATCCCTTATACTCTTACATTTTATTGAGAACAGGCATTTGTCAGGTGATGTTGCCAAGACTATATCAGGAACAACCTTAATAGAGAGAATATGCAAGAGGTATAACCTTACAATGTTTGAGACTCCGGTGGGTTTTAAACATATATCAGCGCTTATGCTTAAGGAGAACATCCTGATAGGCGGTGAAGAATCCGGAGGCATAGGTTTCTGCGGATATATACCGGAAAGAGACGGGATGCTTTCCGCGCTCCTGCTTATGGAGATGCTCTCATATAGAAAAAAGAGCATACCTGTGATAATGAGAGATATGGATAGGCAGTATGGCAGATTTTACTATAGCCGTATTGACATGAAATATCCTGTTAAGAAAGCAGGGCCTCTTATTGACAGGTTAAAACGCAATCCTCCCCGAACCATAGCAGGCAAAAAACTTCTACGGCTCAAGGCCTATGATGGTATCAAGTTTATATTAGAAGACTCAAGTTGGTTATTACTTCGTTCTTCAGGAACAGAACCCCTTATTCGTATCTACGCGGAAGCCGGTAGCGATAAGGGTGTTAACATGCTCCTGGAAAGAGGCAGGAAGATGCTTAAATGAATACTGAATATATAAGAAACTTTTGCATAATAGCGCATATAGACCATGGTAAATCCACACTTGCTGACAGGATGCTTCAGTTTACATGCGCGATAACAGAGCGTCAGTTCAAAAACCAGCTTCTTGACAGCATGGACTTAGAGCGAGAGCACGGCATAACCATAAAGGCCTCTGCTGTCCGTTTAAAATATATCGCAAAGAATAAGAAAAAATATACCTTGAATCTCATCGATACCCCCGGACACGTTGATTTTTCATATGAGGTTTCAAAGTCAATAAGGGCGTGCGAAGGCGCTATACTTCTGGTAGACGCGGCTCAGGGTGTTCAGGCACAGACCGTAGCGAACCTTTATTTGGCAAAAGAGAATAATCTTGAGATTATACCGGTCATAAACAAAGTAGACCTGCCAAACGCCAGCATAGATAAAGTCAAAGCTCAGATACGAGATATGCTTAATATTGACGAAGAGAAGATTATACTTGCCAGCGCGAAAGAAGGTACTGGTACAGAAGAGATATTAGAGAGGATTGTTGCACAAGTTCCGCATCCTGAGGGCAACACCAGTAGTCCATTGCAGGCCCTTGTATTTGATTCTCAGTACGATTCATATAAAGGGGTTATGGTCTATGTTAAGATTGTCAATGGAACGCTAGTTCCGGGAATGAAGGTTCGGTTTATGCAGGATTCAAAGGATTTTGATCTATTGGAAATAGGTGTCTTTAATCCGGGCATGCATAAGATGTCATCTCTTGAATGTGGTATGGTAGGGTATTTTGCCGCGAATATTAGAAATCCAAAGTATGTTATAGCCGGGGATACGGTGACTGACGCGCGATTACCGGCAGCAGCCCTGCTTACTGGTTATAAGAAGGTAAGGCCTCTTGTGTTTTGCGGGGTATATCCTATTAATACCAAAGATTTTGAGAGCTTAAGAGACGCTATAGTAAAGTTGCAGCTTTCAGACAGTTCTTTCAGCTCAGAGCAGGAGAGTTCTACATCCATGGGCTATGGTTTTAGGTGCGGTTTTTTAGGCCTTTTACATATGCAGATTATACAGGAGAGGCTTGAGCGAGAATATGACTTAAATCTTGTCCTTACAACCCCCGGGGTTATCTATAGGGTAAAAAAGACAGATGGTGAGATACTCGAGATAGAAAACCCGACTAAACTTCCCAGTCCTCATATAATAGAGGAGATCGCGGAGCCATTTGTTGAAGCAAAGATGATAATACCGGTGGAATCTCTTGGCAATATTATGGAGCTGTCAAAGCAGCGAAGAGGTATTTACATAAGCACTGAATATTTAAGCCCTGAGAGAGCTAATATTACGTATTTTTTTCCTCTCTCCGAGATTATAACTGATTTTTACGATAAGCTTAAGTCTCTGACACAGGGGTATGGTTCCCTTGATTACGAATTTATAGATTACCAGGCTAATGACCTTGTAAGGCTGGATATATTGCTCAATAATGAACTCTGTGATGCCCTATCGTCTATTATTTTTAAGGAGAAAGCTCAGGCAAAGGGAAGGGCTGTGGCACAAAAGCTCAAAGAGCTTATCCCAAAACAGCTATTCCAGATAGCGATTCAAGCGGCAGTAGGCAATCAGGTAATAGCCAGAGAGACGGTCCCGGCCTTAAAGAAGAATGTTACCGGAAAATGCTATGGCGGTGATATAACAAGAAAGAGAAAGCTTTGGGCTAAGCAGAAAGAAGGTAAAAAGAGATTAAAACAGTTTGGCAGAGTTCAGGTACCGCAGGAAGCGTTCTTATCTGTAATGAAAATATGATCCTAAAAAGGAGGATACGCATTTGGATATTAAATTTTACTTAAGAAACATATTTAAGTCGATATTTAACCGTGAAAACGTAGAGGTTGTTGTAACGGCGGTTATATTAGCGCTTATTATCAGGACATTTGTTGTTCAGGCTTTTAAGATACCTACAGGGTCAATGAGGCCAACGCTTATTGAAGGAGACAGAATATTGGTAAATAAGTTTATTTATAGATTTAAGGCGCCTCTCCGTGGAGATATAATAGTATTTAAGTATCCGGAAGACACAAAAAAAGATTTTATAAAAAGGCTTATCGCGATTGGAGGCGAAACAGTCCGTATTATAGATGGCAATATATGGGTTGATGGCGTACTGATAGAAGAGCAGAAAAAGATACGCCAAACCTATTACTATAATAAGCCCGGTACGCCTTATGGTGAGGAAGATATGACGATTAAGGTGCCGGATGATAACTTTTTTGTGCTTGGTGATAATAGCGCTTCTTCACGGGATAGCAGGTATTGGGGGTTTGTCCCAAAGAAGTATCTTGTAGGAAAGGCGTTTTTGCTGTACTGGCCATTAACAAGAATAAGGATACTGGAATGAAAACTAGGGACTAGTTTTCATTCCTAGTTTTATATTACGAAAGGAGAGTAATGCCATGAAGAAGATAGCCTGGTTTTTTACGCTGCTATTTACAGGGATATGTTTTTTTGCAAGTCCAGCGCTCGCTTATAAGCCGCGTGTAACAGTATATGGATTTGAGACAAAGGCATCAAGTGGGTTCTGGCATGATGCTAAGTGGGATGTTGGTACTGGTATGGGTGAGATGCTTTCTGACGCGCTTGTGAATACGGGTAAGTTTGATGTCGTGGAAAGAATGAATTTAAGTGATATTACAACGGAGCAGGATCTTGTTACAGGAGGCAGAGTATCAACCGCGACAGGCGCGAAGACGGGTGGCATGAAAGGCGCTGAATATATTGTGCGTGGAACGATTACGGAATTTACGTATAAAGAATCAGGAGGCGGGTTAGGCCTTACGATTAAAGGTTTTAACCTGGGTGGCCAGACATCAGAGGCCCATATTGGTGGGATTATAAGGATATATGACGCTACTACCGGCGAGATATATGGTTCAAAAAGATTTGAAAAAAAAGTCCCTGCTTCGGGTCTTACAGTAGGTTATTACAATAAAGGCATAGGAGGCACAATAGGTGGTTTTAAAAAGACACCTCTAGGTAAGGCTGCACATTTTGCTATCGCGGATATGGTTGATTATATATCCGAGAAGATACCAGCAGAGCCCAAGGCCGCGGATGTTATTGATCAGAGATGCCCGCAATGTGGAACAGAGATTACTCCTGGTATGCAATTTTGCCCAAATTGCGGCCTACAGATCAAAGATGTTAAATGCCCTGAATGCGGTAAGGACCTGCCTGCCGGAACAAATTTTTGCCCGTTTTGCGGAGCAAAGGTCAGCAAATAACATAAATAATTTAGGGCTATTGCGTAAACCGGAAACCGTGAACAACCAAAAATCGAAAAACATGGGCCTGGCAAATAAAATAACTATAGCAAGAATACTCTTAGTGCCATTTCTCTTGACTTCACTCTTTTATTACAAGGCAGAGTATGATTTTTTGAGGTTTGTAGCATTGGGGATATTCTTTGTCTGCGTGCTTACAGACGCTATCGATGGTTATGTGGCAAGGAGGTTCTTCCAGAAGACAGAGCTTGGTAAGATTCTTGACCCACTAGCTGATAAGCTTTTGATATTGACTGCGTTTTTGTGCCTTTCAATGTTAGGACATATACCCGCTGCTTCCAGGATACCACCATGGCTTACAATTATTGTTTTCAGCAGAGACGCTATTATATTGTTAGGATCGGGGATTATCCTTATTCTTTTTAAGGATATTGATATAAAACCTTCCGCGACAGGCAAGGTTACTACTTTTTTTCAGATGGCGACAGTCATTGTATCACTACTACAAAGTCCGTATAGACATATATTCTGGTGGGTCAGCGCAGTCTTGACAATCGCATCATGCCTTGATTATGTCTGGCGTGGCAGTAAGGTTTTAAATGAGTCACATTGAGCACACAAGAAACCTTCCAAAGATAGCTATAATCGGCAGGCCTAACGTGGGCAAGTCTTCTCTATTCAACCGTATGCTTAAACAGAGAAAAGCTATAGTTGAATCTGTTGCCGGTGTTACGCGGGACCGCCTTTACGCTCCTGTTAATCTAAATAAACAGGAATTTCTAATTATAGATACCGGGGGCATTACATCAAAGTCAGCTGAGCCCATTGAAAAGCTTGTATATAAACAGAGCAGGGAAGCGATAGAGGAGGCCGATGCTGTAATTTTCGTCGCTGATATAAAGGCAGGCCTTACATACCAGGACCAGCATATAGCCGATATACTAAAAAGATTAAACGCGAAGACCTTCCTTGTTGTTAACAAGGTTGACGATAAGAAATTTAGTAATGATGCTTTTGATTTTTACCGGCTCGGGCTAGGTATGCCTTATGCAATATCTGTTTTACATCGTGCTGGCCTGAATAAGCTCTATAGCGATATCTCAGCGTATATCATAGAATATAATAAGAATTCTAAGAGCCGCCCTATAGCCAGTAAAAAGAACCAGTCAGAAGAGATAAAAATCGCGGTAATTGGTAAACCCAATGTTGGTAAATCATCGTTTATCAACTGTATCCTTGATAAAGAGAGGCTGTTGGTTGATGATCGTCCAGGTACAACCAGAGATTCTGTTGACATAACCTTAAAAAGAGGTAAACAGATACTTGTTATATCTGATACAGCGGGAATGCGCCATAAGAAAAAAATTAAGGATGTTGTTGAGATATTTAGCCTCTCCAGGACAAAAGAAGCTATTAAGCATTCTGACACGGCCCTGATAATGATAGACGCGGATAAAGGCCTTTGCCGGGAGGATATTGCTGTTTTGGAATACGCTATAAGAGAAGGCAGGGGCTGCACGCTTCTTGTCAATAAATGGGATATTATCAATGATGCTGACACGCAGTCATATAAACAAGGCTTGGTTTTTAAATATAGGCCAATTGAATGGATGCAGGTACTTTTTACCTCCTGTAAAAATAAACGTAATATTATTAAAGCGTTAGATGCTGCCTGTGAGCTGAAAAAAAAGTCGCAGGTTCTTATAACCACTCCCCGTGTAAATAAATTTTTCGAAGGAATACAAAAAGCCACTCCCCATGTTTCGCAAAAAAGCGCGAGGCCAAAGATATTTTATGCTACCCAGACACATACAGCGCCGCCAGAGTTTACATTATTCTGTACAAACCCTAAGCTTATAAAGAGAGAATATATAAGATTTATTGAACGCCAGCTAAGGAAAGAGTTTGGCTTTGAGGGCATTCCTGTCAGTTTTCGGCTGCGCCCGAGGAATACAGAGAAGAAGCGATAGATATGTTAAACAGAGTAACCGGAGGTAGAAGATGCCAAGTATGATTTTTGGTATAATTGTATCGTATCTTATTGGTGCAATACCTTTTAGCTACATACTAGGAAAACTATGTAAGGGGATAGATATAAGAGAATATGGCAGTGGTAATGTTGGTGCGACCAATCTTATCAGGAACGCGGGTAAACTGCCGGGGATTACCGCGTTTTTGCTGGATGTATCAAAAGGTTTAGTAGCAGTAGTGGTTGTAGCGGGTATCTTTTACAGGCCAGTCCCCTTGCTCAGCTTACCATTATTTAAAATTATTCTTGGCCTTGCTGCTGTGTCCGGACATATCTGGACACTCTTTCTTAAGTTTAGGGGTGGCAAAGGAGTGGCTACCGTGATAGGCGTTTTTCTGGGGCTTGTACCATTGGCAATGATATTTTCTCTATGTGTATGGGGTCTATTCGCTATTGTCTTTAGATATGTATCGCTTAGCTCCATCATGATGGCGATAAGCCTTCCCGTGGTAATATTTATTTTGCATGAACCTAATGAGTACATCTTACTTGCGTCTCTACTGAGCGCATTTATTATTTATACGCACCGCACGAATATCTCCCGCCTTTTTAATGGTACAGAGTATAAGATAGGGCAACGGTTGGGCAGAGATTAGAGCATTAAGAATTAAGTATTAAAAAGAACGAAGAGCTCGCTAAGGACTTATTGTTAGAAACTTAATGCTTCATGCCTAATAATTTTATTTTATATGGAAAAACCGGGAATATCTTTATTTCTTAAGGGTTGTATATATGGAAGTTGAGAATATTGTAATACGTGCTCAGGAAGGCGATAGAGAGGCCTTTGATGAGTTGTATAGCGAATACAAGAGGCCCATATTAAATTATTTGTACAGGTTCATTGGCAACCGTCATTGTGCAGAGGAGCTTACGCAGGAGACATTTATCAGGGCGTATATCAATCTACATAGGTATGAGCCCAGGGCAAAGTTTTCATCATGGCTCTATAAGATAGCAGGTAACCTGGCAAGAAATTTTTTACGACACGCCTCTTACGATAAAAGAGTCAGGCCTGTTAAGGTGGATCCTTATGCCACCGGAGAGTTTTTACTTACTGAAAATATTGGGACCCGGGAGAGAGGCCCTGCTGAACGCGCGCAGGCAAAAGAGACAAAAGCACTTATTCAGCAGGCGATAGATCACTTGCCAGCTCATTTAAAAGAAGCAGTTATCTTGTGTGACATACAAGAACTATCATACGAAGCTGCCGCAAAGATAATGAAATGCAGGCCCATGACAGTTGGCTCGCGCCTATGGCGCGGAAGAAAAAAGCTAGCGGAGCTACTGAATTATATTAAAAATGGGGAATAACTAAGATGAAATGTGAAATTAAGTTTAAAGATATTTCGCTCTATTTAGACGGAAGATATAGCCAAAAGAAGAGAGAGGCTCTACAGGTTCATATTGCTGATTGCCCCCGCTGCAGCAAAAAGGTAGATGAGATTAAAACCTTGAGAGCTTCTCTCACTAGGCTTGTGCCGATTGAGGAATCATCAGGATTTGATTTTGAGTTTAATCGGTCACTTGATGAGCGGCTAAGGTACCGGAAAGAGCATGATTGGAAAGCCAAGATCCAAGGTGCGGCGTCCAATATAATGGATTCTATTGTTATGCCTATGCCTGCTATTGTAAAGGTAGCGGCATCATTTATACTTGTTTTTTCTTTGGCGTGGTCCATAAGGGCCCAGGCCCTGCAAAAGATGCCTTTTATTGAATTTAGCGCTGGAGAGGCCAGGATATACAGACAGGCAACGAATAATTGGATCGCGACAAGGCCTAAAATGCGATTAAAGGCAGGTGACAAAATAAAGCTGAGCGCCGGAGCTGTTGTTAATATCGCCTCAAAAGGCAGGTACAAGGCAAGGATCAAGGATGAGTCGTTAATAGTCTTATCCAAGCTCAACAGCGGGCTACGTAATATTGATACAGATTTCAGCATATCATACGGCAAACTCCTTGTAAACACTACAGATAAGTTTAAAGGCTCAAGCATGCGCATATATACACCTGCCTGTGACGCTGAGGTTGTCGGCACGGCCTTTATTGTAGAGGTGTTCCAGAACAGGACATGGCTTGGAGTACTCGAGGGAAGAGTAAGGCTTTTATCGAAAGTGCACCCATTAAAGGCAGGAAGCGTTAAAAGGCTTTCAACGTATGTATCCGCGGGACAAGAGGCATCTACGATGCCATATTTATATTCTACGGTACCAAAACTGCTTTCGAATAGGGAATGGAAGACTATGCTTGAACTTTACCAGCTTGTTGAGAAGCCTCAGGTAATGCTCCTTCTCGGAACAGGCCCTAACAGGGTTGATGAGTTTCTTGAGAGGCCAATACCTGTATATATTCCTGACGCGGTAAGGCGTGTGACCCCCAAAGAGTTGCTTGAGGCCATCGACATTGTAAAACAAGCTACCAGAGAAGGTAATATTGAGCTTGTAAAGAAGAATACTCTCAGACTGCAAGGCCTGCTTGAAAGATATCCAAGCCCGCAGTATAGTGTTGAGATTCTTATGTTTATTGCCTCACAGCTTCATTACGTGCATGATTATATAGCTGCGCTTGAGGTGCTTGAAAAAGTAAGCGCGCAATATCCTGATTCAGAATTTGCCAGTCTTGCGCAATGCTCCATAGCAACAATCTATCAGAATAATTTTAAGGATATTGACAAGGCAAGAATGATATACAGTCAGCTTATTACAACATATCCTGGTAGCGCTGATGCCATAAGAGCAAAAGAGATGCTCTCACCTCAAAGATAGAGAGACAGGCACTGCCTAAAAACAATGTCTGTGCCCCCTAACTTTCTAAATCCGCATCACCAATTTTCTTGACTCGATATACACTATTTGTTATACTTATATTACTATGCATAATATAAGGGAAATAAGTGTCTTAGGGGATGGCGGTTGGGGTACAACCTTGGCTATTTTGCTCTCAAAAAAAGGGCTAAAGGTTAAGCTTTGGAGCGCCTTTCCTGATTACGCAGATATAATAAAAAAGAGGCATGAGAACATAAAGTTCTTGCCTGGCATCAAGATGCCTAGCGAAATAGAGATTACAGCTGATATACACAGAGCGCTTGAGGGTACATCCGCTGTTGCTGTAGCTGTTCCCTCGCAATTTTTACGCGGTGTAATCTCTAGATTTAAGGATATTCATCTTGATTCCCGGATACTGGTAAGTGTAGTAAAAGGCATTGAAAACGTTACTTTTAAGCGCCCTTCTGAGATTATTAAGCATGAGATAGCTGGCGCGGAGATAGCTGTTCTTTCAGGCCCGACTATCGCTTGTGAGATAGCGCGAGGACTTCCCGCTTCCTGCGTGGTTGCCTCAGAGAAAAAAGATATTGCTAAGCAGGTGCAGGAGCTTTTTATGTCGGACCGTTTCAGGGTTTATACCTCAACGGATATGACAGGCGTTGAGCTTGGCGGAGCATTAAAAAATATTATAGCTATTGCCGCTGGTATTGCTGACGGCTTAAAATTAGGTACCAATGCCAAGGCCGCGTTATTTACGCGCGGCTTAGTGGAAATGAAAAGACTAGGGGTTGCGCTTAGCGCTGAGCAGGAGACATTTAACGGATTAAGCGGTATTGGTGACCTGGTTACAACCTGCGTAAGTCCATATAGCCGCAATAGAAGAGTCGGCGAAGAGATCGCGAGGGGCAATAAGCTCTTGGAGATAATGGAAAATATGGATATGGTGGCAGAAGGCATCGAGACCACCAGATCTGTATATGGATTATCGCAAAA
Organism: uncultured Planctomycetia bacterium; assembly: GCA_964523875.1. Lineage (GTDB taxonomy): Bacteria > Omnitrophota > Gorgyraeia > JABMRG01 > JABMRG01 > JAUVHV01. Next base: position 52,831 of record CAZGAS010000002.1, read on the forward strand.
AATAGGCATAGATATGCCTATTACAGAGCAGGTATATCAGGTACTTTTCAAAGAGAAGAACCCTCATACTGCTGTTAGTGATTTGATGTTAAGAGATAAGAAGCCTGAATAGTTTCAATACTCATATTGACAATTTTGGTTCGGGGCGTAGCGCAGTTTGGCTAGCGCACTTGAATGGGGTTCAAGGGGTCGCCGGTTCAAGTCCGGCCGCCCCGACCATAAATGAAGCCATAGCTTAGAGAGCGATAGCGAACTAAGTTGGATAGCTGAATTTATACCCCCAGTTTTGTTTTCAATAGAAAACATGGGGGTATATGCGTACATTTATTTCGAACGTAAGAAAGAAGCACATTAGTTTACATTTGACCCCATACCGCTCATTATGTTCGGGTATAGGGTAGGCAGTTTATGGGTTATTGCTTTAAGGTTTCTACGCAATACACACAACGCAATACGAGATTTTGAAGGAGTATTATATGCGAAATATAAACGTGGGAATTATAGGTTTTGGTAACATAGGCACCGGTGTCATAGACGCGTTGTTTAAAAAACGTACGTATTTGAAGAATCGCTTAGGTGTTTCTATAAATCTTGTAAGTGTCTGTGACAAAGATTTAAAGAGCAGACGCAGGATAAAGGTTAACAAGGGCATATTAACTGATAATGTAAATGATGTGCTTAACGACCCTAAAATAGACATCGTTATAGAGTTGATAGGCGGGATACAGCCAGCGCGTAAGATAATCATGCAGGCGCTGGAGAACAAGAAGCATGTTATTACAGCGAATAAGGCATTGCTCTCTATGTATAAAAGAAGCCTTTTTAAGGAGGCGGAGAAGAATGGCGTTGAGTTGCGATTCGAGGCAAGTGTAGCTGGTGGTGTGCCTATAATCAAGGCCCTAAGGGAAGGCCTTGTCGCTAATAAGGTCAATTCTATATACGGTATTGTAAACGGCACCTGTAACTATATCTTAACGGAAATGGCATATAGTGGTATAAGTTTTAATGATGCTTTAAATGGTGCCCAGAAAAAAGGCTACGCTGAAAGGCAGCCTGCGATTGATATTGAAGGCCTTGATTCAGCGCATAAGTTGGCGATATTAGCGTCCTTGAGTTTTGGTATTGATGTAAAGCTTAAGGATATATATATAGAGGGTATAACTAATATATCCGCTGATGATATATTGTACGCGGACAGTTGGGGATATTTAATAAAGCTATTAGCGATCGCGAAGAAGGTGGGTAGAGAACTTGAGGTGCGGGTACATCCAACTCTTGTGCCTAAAAAACACCCGCTTGCGTCTGTAGGGAGTAATTTTAACGCTATCTTTGTAAATACAGATATGCTTGGGGAGGCACTTTTTTATGGAAAAGGAGCCGGTTCTGTGCCTACAGCAAGCGCTGTAATAAGTGATATTATTGATATATCCAGAGGCATATTAGGCAAGTCAATTGCCATACTGCCGAGCATTATATACGATAACCAGATCGATAGAATAAAAAAGAAGGATGATTTTTATTCCAGATACTATATACATCTAACAGCGATAGATAAACCTGGTGTACTCGCAAAGATATCTAAGATACTATCTGAACAAAAGATCAGTATAGCCTTTGTAAGCCAGAAGGCCAGGAGGCGGGAGAGGCTTGTTCCTATTGTGATGATGACACACGCGGCTCAAGAGAGCGTTCTTTCTCAGGCACTTAAAAAGATAGACGCTTTAAGCGTTATTAAGAGAAAATCAGTTGTTATAAGATTAGAAGAGGATCTAAAATAAATGAACCCACAATTTATGGAGTATAACGTGGGAGATAAATTGTTTAGGAAGAATTTATCTTGAAGACATGAAGTATCCGAAGCCTGCCTGCCGGTAGGCAGGGATCTAAATCATATCTTTTGTTTTTTATAAGAGCAACGAGTTGTCAATAACAGAGATAGAAAGGTTTCAGCATGAGTTATAATGGCATTATAGACAAGTACATGGAGTATCTGCCAGTAACAGAGAGCACCCCGCTTATTACTCTTCTTGAAGGTAATACGCCGCTTATACCAGCGCGGGGCTTAAATGGTATGCTTGGCAAGGGTTTCGAGGTGTTTTTAAAATACGAAGGATTAAACCCGACAGGTTCGTTTAAAGATCGTGGTATGACAATGGCAGTCTCGAAGGCCTTAGAAGCTGGTTCAAGAGCTGTGATGTGCGCTTCAACTGGAAATACATCAGCCTCCGCGGCCGCGTTCGCAGCACGTTCCGGCATAAGATGTATTGTGCTTATCCCAAAAGGAGCTATAGCGCTTGGAAAACTTGCTCAAGCACTTATACATGGCGCGCAGGTAATAGCTATAGATGGAAATTTTGATGACGCGTTAGACCTTGTAAAAGAGATTACAGACAAGTATCCTGTTACTTTGGTAAACTCATTAAACCCTTTTAGGATAGAAGGACAGAAGACAGGCGCTTTTGAGATATGTGACGTACTTGGCGATGGACCTGATTTTCAATGTATGCCTGTTGGCAATGCGGGTAATATTACAGCTTATTGGAGGGGTTATAAGGAGTACAAACAAAAAGGTATATCAACAAGGCTCCCCCGTATGTGTGGTTTTCAGGCTGCCGGTTCCGCGCCTATTGTTCATGGCAAGCCCATTAAGAACCCAGAGACTATAGCAACAGCTATAAGGATTGGTAATCCAGCATCCTGGCAGCAGGCTGTAGCGGCGCGTGACGAATCAGGTGGGCTTATTGATATGGTTACAGATGAGGAGATACTCAAGGCTTATCAGCTATTAGCTGGTAGAGAGGGTGTTTTCGTAGAGCCCGCGTCTGCTGCTTCTGTCGCAGGTCTCATAAAGTTGCATAAGCAGGGTTACTTTTCAAAGTACCGAAAACCGAAAACCGAAAACCGTAATACTCGCATAGTATGTATATTGACAGGACACGGCCTAAAAGATCCTGACAGGGCAATAGAGAGTGTTAAACAACCTGTACTCGTTGCGGCAAAGCTTGAGGCAGTGGTTGATGTTATGGCGTTATAGCGTAATAAATTAGGAGCATGCTTATGAAATATATAATGTTAGTTGGTGATGGGATGAGTGGCAGGCCCTTAAAAGAGCTTAGTGATAATACGGTTCTTGAATCCTCACGGATACCTAATATGACCTTTATCGCGAAAGAAGGTAGAGTAGGCTGCGCCATTACAGTACCCGAGAATTTGCAACCGGCAAGTGATGTTGCCAACATGGCACTCTTGGGATACGACCCACGCAAATATTATAGTGGAAGAGCGCCGCTAGAGGCAGCGAATATGGGTATAGAGATAAAAGACCATGAAGTTGCTTTCAGGTGCAATACAGTTACAATAGCGGATGATAAGATGGCTGATTATTCCGCTGGCCATATTACAAATAATGAAGCCCATAAGGTAATTAGAGCAATAGATAAGAGGTTAGGCTCTAATTCAGTAAGATTCTACCCCGGTATCAGCTATAGGCATCTAGCGGTTATAGATTGTGATAAAGCTAAACTTGACAAAGACGAGCTTGTAAAGATTGTATGCACTCCTCCTCATAACATACTTGACAAGTCAATAGCCCGATATCTGCCGCGCGGACAGGCAAGCGGTTTTTTGACAGACCTTATGTTGAAGTCACAAGATATACTTAATAATCTGGATATAAACAGGGTCCGTATAGATCTTGGTGAAAATCCCGCGAATATGATATGGCTATGGGGCCAGGGCGTAAAGCCTGATATGCCACTTTTTAAAGACAAGTTCAATCTTACAGGTTCTATTATTTCGGCAGTAGATCTTATAAAGGGTATTGGCAAGATAATTGGTTTAGACCCTGTGGATGTGCCTGGCGCAACAGGGTATTATGATACAGATTACCTTGCCAAGGCAAAATACGCGCTTGGGGTGTTAGAGAAGAAAGACTTTGTATTTGTCCATGTAGAGGCCCCTGATGAGGCGGGCCATAATGGTGATGTAAGACAAAAGATTTTAGCTGTCGAGAACTTTGATAAGCTTGTAGTCGGTACTATTCTCGATGAGTTTAAAGGGAAGAATGGATTTCGTATAGTTGTCCTTCCTGATCATGCTACCCCTATCACGGTACGTACACATACGCGGGACCCTATACCTTTTGTGATGTATGGTGATGGCATAGAAAAAGATAAGATTGGTAGATATAGTGAGGCTACTTCAAAAACGAGTAAACTCTTTATTGAAGATGGGTTTAAAATTATGGATACTTTCTTAGCGAGATGAACGTACTCGTAATTATTGCGGGAACAGGTTTGATATTTTGGGCAGGATATGTTTTATACGCTTCAAAGGTTGTTAATATATTCAAGCCGGATAAGCATAAGAAGACGCCCGCTTACACAAATTATGATGGTATAGATTTTGTTCCGGCGAAACACTGGTCCATGCTTTTTGGGCATCATTTTTCATCAATAGCCGGCGCCGCTCCCGTAGTAGGTCCGATATTAGCAATCTCAATATGGGGTTGGGCACCAACATTACTATGGGTTCTGCTGGGCACTATCTTTATTGGCGGGGTACATGATTATTGTAGCCTTATGATATCAGTAAGGCACAAAGGGCGTTCTATAGCGGATTTCGCGGGAGATACGATATCTAATAACGCGAAAAGGATATTTCTTTCATTTGCGTGGGTTGCGCTCATTCTTATCATATCGGTATTTGTTCATCTTTGCGCGAAGACCCTGGTTTTGATGCCGTCTATTGTGTTGCCTTCTATTGGGCTTATACCTTTAGCTATGATTATTGGAGTTTTTTTATACACTAAAAAACTTCTGAAGAAGCATAACCAGATAAGCGTGACGCTGTTAGGGCTTGTTTGCCTTGGCATCCTCATACGCCTTGGTTTGACATACCCGATTTCATTAAATTACGCGCATCCTATTCATGTTTGGAGCATTATACTATTAGTTTACGCTTATTTCGCGAGCATTGCGCCTGTGCAGATATTACTACAACCGCGTGATTACCTTTCATCATTTTTGTTGTTTGCGGGACTTGGTCTCGGTTATATCGGGCTTATTCTATATAAGCCGAGCATGAATTTCCCCGCTTTTATCGGGTTTTCAGATGAAACAGCAGGCATGCTTTGGCCGGTACTTTTTATAACAGTTGCCTGCGGAGCTATTAGTGGTTTTCATTCACTCGTTGCTAGCGGAACGACCTCAAAGCAGCTTCCAAATGAGATCTACGCGAAAAGGATTGGTTATGGTGGAATGGTAGCAGAGGGGTTTCTCGCGGTACTCGCGATTTTGGTAGTAGCCGTGGCGTATTCAAAAGTCGGTAACCTGAGGGGGATTGTTAATACCGGCGGAGGCCCGATTACCGCTTTTGCCTTTGGTTTTGGTGAGATAACCAAAGGTTTTTTAGGAGAATCCGGGCCATTGCTCGCGGTTCTTATACTAAATGCTTTTATATTTACTACCCTGGATACAGCGACAAGAATTGCCAGATATATTACGCAGGAACTATTCTGTGTTAAGAATCGTTATATCGCGACCCTGGTAGTTGTCGCGCTGAGTGGCTGGTTGGGCCTAAGTGGCGAATGGAATGAAGTGTGGCCATTGTTTGGCGCGGCAAATCAGTTGATAGCCGCATTAGCGTTAATAGTTATTACAAGCTGGTTACTTGCGACGAGAAAACCTGTTATATACACAATAGTGCCAACGATATTTATGCTTATAACGACTATAGCCGCTTTGCTGTCAAAAATAAGTGAATATATACAGGTTAAAAATATATTATTGGCTGTGATTGCTGTGGTGCTTATGTTTTTGGCATTTGTGGTTTTGTATGAGGCTGTTTTTGTGGCAATTAGAAACTATAGGAGAGTTCATCATGCTAAGGCATAAACTTATTGTTCAGAAGTATGGTGGTAGCAGTGTCGCGGATATAGATAGGATAAAGAAGGTAGCAGGTAGAATCGCTAAGCAGAAGAAGAGGGGTTATGGAGTTGTGGCCGTTGTCTCAGCATTAGGTGATACAACAGATAAGCTTATAAGTCTTGCCCAGCAGATTACTGATTCGCCATCTGAGAGAGAAATGGATATGCTTATGTCAACAGGCGAACAGATTTCTATAGCGCTTCTTGCTATGGCGCTACACAGACTCGGGCTCGAGGCGATATCTTTTACAGGCGCGCAGGTTGGTATTATTACTGACGCTTCGCATACAAAGGCTAAGATACTTGATATAAACAGCAAAAGAATAGAGTCCGAGCTTAAAAAAGACAAGATTGTTATAGTCGCGGGATTCCAGGGCATAACTATATCGGATGATATCACAACTTTAGGCCGTGGCGGTTCTAATCTTACCGCGGTTGCCCTTGCAAAGGCATTGAGCGCGTCTACATGCGAGATGTGTACTGATGTGAAAGGCGTATATACCGCTGATCCCCGCATTGTGCCTAGCGCGTGTAAGATAGCGCGTATAAGCTATGAAGAGATGCTTGAGCTTGCTTCGGCGGGGGTTCAAGTGTTACAGCCTCGCTCAATAGAGGTCGCGAAGAAGTTTAATGTCCCGATACATATAAGGCCGAGTTTTTCAGATACGAATGGTACTATTATTTCTAAGGAGGTTAAAGCGATGGAAGATATAGTTGTAAGAGGTGTAGCCGTCAATAAGAATGAAGCCAAGATTACAATATGTGCCGTACCTGATAAGCCCGGTATCGCGGCAAAGATATTCAAAAGAATAGCAGAGTCGAATATTAATATTGATATGATTATCCAGAATGTAAGCCGCACAGGTTATACAGACATTTCTTTTACCGTTATGGATAGAGACCTAAACAAGACTATTAAGATAACAGAACAAGTAGCCAGGAGCGTAGGTGCTGGTAATGTAGAATGTAATGATAATATAGCAAAATTATCCATTGTTGGTATCGGTATGCGCAGTCATTCTGGAATAGCGTCAAGGATGTTTTCAGCTCTCGCGCGTAATAAGGTTAATATAGATATGATCTCAACAAGCGAGATCAAGATAAGCTGTGTAATAAACAAGAAGAGTGTTACAAAGGCGGCTCGCGCTGTACATAGAGAGTTTAAATTGAGCCATTCTTCTTCGAATGTTAAGTAGGGTATTACTGCATAACTTTGAGATAATATAAAAAATTATTACAAAACTCAATATGTGCATAGTTGGTGTTACGTGAATAAAGCCCTTAAAAGAAGGTAGGATAAAAATGAGAAAAGTCATACTTTATGATACGACATTAAGAGATGGAACCCAGGCAGAGGGTATATCTTTGACAGTAAATGATAAACTAAGAATTGTCAGGAAGCTTGACGACCTGGGTATTGATTATATTGAAGGCGGATGGCCTGGTTCAAACCCGAAAGACATGGAGTTTTTTATCAAGGTGACGAAATTAAAACTTAAGAATGCAAAGATTACCGCGTTCGGGTCAACAAGAAGGGCGCATACAAAGCCATCACAGGATCTCAATATCAAGGCGTTGTTAAGATCCGGTTGCAAAGTATGCACAGTTTTTGGGAAAAGCTGGGATATGCATGTAAGAGATGTTCTTAAGGTCTCGCTTGATGAAAATCTGAATATGATAAGTGATACCATCCATTACCTGAAGTCAAAGAAAAAGAAAGTATTTTTTGACGCGGAACATTTTTTTGATGGACATAAACACAATCCCGATTATGCGTTTAAGACCCTCAAGGTAGCACAAGACGCGGGGGCAGAAGCAATAATATTATGCGATACTAACGGAGGAATACTTACCAGCGAATTAACGGATGTGGTGCTACAAGTAAGGCCCCGCATAAGTGTTTCACTTGGGATCCATTGTCATAATGACAGTGAGATGGCAGTAGCTAATTCCGTGGCAGCTGTTATGGCAGGCTGTGACCATGTTCAAGGCACAATAAACGGCTATGGAGAGCGTTGCGGTAATGCTAACCTTTGTTCAATTATACCTTCATTGCAGGTTAAGCTTGGTATGGAGTGTCTTAGCATGATGAAATTGAGAGAGCTTACAGAGGTATCGCACTATATTGCGGAGGCATGTAACATGAAACAGCTTGATACTCAGGCCTTTGTAGGTAATAGTGCCTTTGCGCATAAGGCTGGTGTACATGTTAACGCAGTTATTAAGAAAACGCAATCGTACGAGCATATGGAACCTCAGATGATAGGAAATAAAAGGCGCATACTTGTTTCAGAGCTTTCAGGTAAAAGTACTCTCCTGACAAAGGCGAGAGAACTGCATATCGGTTTGAGGAAAAACAGCGCTCATACGCAGAAGATACTAAAACTGTTACAGGATATGGAATATCAGGGGTATCACTTTGAAGCCGCGGAGGCATCTTTTGAGCTTCTTATTAACAGGCATATGAAAAAATATAAGCGGTTTTTTGAGCTTGAGGGTTTTAGGGTGATTAATGAGAAGGATGAAGATGGCTCCCTTTATTCTGAAGCCAGAATAAAGATTAAGGTAGGAAAGAGTGTTAAGCATACTGTATGCGAAGGAGAAGGGCCTATTGACGCGTTAGATGGAGCGTTGAGAGAGTCGCTTATTGGTTTTTATCCAAAGCTTGCGGGTATGCATCTTTCTGATTTTAAGGTTAGGGTACTGGATGAAAAGGCTGGTACAGCGGCTAATGTCCGTGTTCTTATCCAGTCACAGGATAGCGAAAAATCCTGGTGGACAATAGGGGTATCAGAGAATATCATTGAAGCTGGTTGGCAGGCTTTGGCAGATAGTGTAGAATATAAACTATTTAAGGGCTGATGAGAGATCTAGAAAAAACATATAACGCGAAAACGATAGAAAGCAATGTCTATAATATCTGGCAGGAGAGAGGCTTGTTTGGTGCTAAGGTTTCTTTGAATAAAAAACCCTACGCGATTGTTATTCCGCCCCCCAATATTACCGGCATACTTCACATGGGCCACGCGCTCAATAATACTATACAGGATATTCTTGTTAGATATAAGCGCATGCAGGGTTGTGAAGCTCTATGGATGCCGGGAACAGATCACGCTGGTATCGCTACCCAAAATGTTGTTGAGAGAAAACTTTTAAAGGAAGGCAAGAGGCGCCACGATCTCGGTAGAAAAGAGTTTGTAAACGAGGTCTGGAAATGGCAGAAGGAATACGGTGGTACGATTATAAAGCAGCTTAAGTTTCTTGGCGCGTCCTGTGATTGGCAGAGAGAAAGATTTACCATGGATGAAGGCTTATCAGATGCGGTGATCGAGGTCTTTATCCGTCTTTATGAAAAAGGACTTATTTATAGGGGCAATTATATAATTAACTGGTGCCCGAGGTGTCAAACAGCGCTTTCAGATGAAGAAGTTGAGCATAGAGATGTTGATGGCCACCTATATTATATAAAATATTCTATCAAAGATTCCAATGATTATATCGTTGTCGCGACTACAAGGCCTGAGACCATGCTCGGAGATACAGCCATAGCCGTAAATCCGAAGGATAAAAGATATAAGCATTTAATAGGCGGCATAGTGGTTTTACCTATAATAAATCGTGAATTAAAAGTCATAGCAGATATCATTGTTGATCCTGAATTTGGAACTGGTGCTGTAAAAGTTACTCCAGCTCATGACCCCAATGACTTTCGAATGGGCAAAAAGCACGCGTTAGAAGAGTTGAATATTATGCGCCCTGATGGTACGTTGAATGAGAACGCGGGTGATTTTGAAGGCATGGACAGGTTTGAGGCTCGTGGAGCCCTCCTAGAGGTCTTAGGAGAAAAAAGGCTTATAGAGAAGATAGAACCTCATAAGCATGCCGTAGGCCATTGCTATCGCTGCCATACTATTGTTGAGCCATATCTTTCGAAGCAATGGTTTGTTAAGATGAAGCCACTGGCAGAGCCCGCGATTAAGGCGGTCGAGGAGAACAAGATAAAGTTTTATCCAAACAGATGGAGAAAGGTTTATCTTGATTGGATGTATAACATACGTGATTGGTGCATAAGCAGGCAGATATGGTGGGGGCATCGTTTGCCTGTCTATTACTGCCTGGCATGCAGCGATAACACCGAGGGCAAGGATAGAGGTCAAGGAATAATTGTATCAAAAACAAAACCTGACAGATGCCCATATTGCGGGGGAACTGATATAACCCAGGACCCTGATGTTTTGGATACATGGTTTTCATCCTGGCTTTGGCCATTTTCAACCTTTGGTTGGCCGTTTGATTCGTCGTGGGTTGCGCGTGATGTATCATGCGGAAAAAATGATGTTAAAGACACGCAATACAATGAGTTTAAGTATTTTTATCCAACAGCGTGCCTTGTAACGGCGCAGGAGATTATATTTTTCTGGGTTGCCCGGATGATAATGGCAGGGCTTGAATTTTGCAAAGAAATTCCGTTTAAGGATGTATACATACATGGAACAGTACGTGATAAGACAGGCACCAAGATGTCAAAATCACTGGGCAACACTATAGATCCATTAGAGATAATTAAGGAGTACGGTACAGACGCGCTTCGCTTTAGTATTATTTCTATTACCGCCGCCGGGCAGGATGTCTTTTTATCAAAAGACAGATTTGAGGCAGGCAGAAATTTCTCTAATAAGCTCTGGAACGTTTCAAGGTTTTTAATGATGAATTTAGAACCCGGTGTAACGGGGGCTTTAAGTGATATCAACACAAAAGACCTTACTTTAGTGGATCGATGGTTACTGGCATCGCTTAATAACGCAATCGAGGGCACAACTAGGTCACTTGATTCTTACAGGTTTAACGACGCGTCCAATACGGTTTATGATTTTTTATGGCACAAATATTGTGATTGGTATGTAGAGATTTCTAAGTCTTCAATAAAAAATAAGCAGACACAACTTATCCTATATAGCGTATTAAAAGCTTCTTTACAGTTATTACATCCTGTAATGCCTTTTATAACAGAGGAACTCTGGCAGGCGTTTGATTCAGGAGAGTCTATTATGGTCTCATCATGGCCAAAGGCTGATAAACGCTTCGTTGATAGACAGGCAAGTGATTGTATGGAGAAGATTATCGCTATCATTACTGCTATAAGAAATATTCGCGCGGAGATGAATATAGCCCCTAAATTGAAGATAGATGTATTAATTAGCAGTAAAGATACCGCACTCAAGCATTTTTTAGAAGAGGTTAAGACTTATACCGGTAGGCTTTCAGGCGCTGAGAATATTTTGATTGAAGATAAGATTAACCAGCCAAAGGCATCGGCATCAAGCATTCTTAACTTTTGCCAGATATACGTCCCCTTACAAGGAAAAGTAGATATAGCCGTTGAGAAGGCAAGGCTTAGTAAGAATCTTGCTGAATCAGAAAGATTTCTTAACAGTCTGGCTAAAAAACTTAGTAATGGCTCCTTTATAGATAGAGCACCCAAGGAGATAGTAGAGAAAGAAAGGCAGAAAGAATTTGTGCTCAAAGAAAAGATAGCTCGCATAAAAGAGACTATTGAAAACCTAGCCTGAATAGGCGATTCTGGTAAGCAGGTCCTTTTAGCTGTATCGGAATTAAAAATTGCTATACCATAAGCCATGTCACCAATTATCCGTATAAATAAACTATTATCGCAATTAGGCATCGCCTCACGGCGTAAAGCAGATGATCTTATCAAGCAGGGTAAGGTTGTTATGAATGGTTCCTGCCTTTTAACCCCCGGGGTATCTGTTGATACCGAGAAAGATAAAATCAAAATTGACGGGGTAGCTATATCATTAAAAATAGATAAGCCTCGCCTTTATCTTTTGCTCAATAAGCCTTGTGGTTACATAACGACTCTAAGAGATACGCATAACAGAAGGACTGTTATGGACATTGTCCCTAAGGATAAAGGCCTTTTTCCTGTTGGGAGGCTGGACAAAGATACTACAGGTCTTTTAATCTTAACGAATGATGGCGAGCTCGCTCACCGCATGATGCACCCGCGTTATGAAATGGAAAAGCTCTATAAGGTAACAGTTGCAGGCGCTCTTAAAAGAGGGGATATCGCGAAGCTTGAAAGCGGTGTGGATATAGGCGATGAAAGACCCTCGGTTTGTAAAATTCACGATCTAATATCATTAACAGGTTCAACAAATATTACCGTTGAATTGCATGAGGGCAGAAAAAGGCAGATAAGAAGAACATTTGATGTGCTGGGATATAAGATTTTAAGCTTAAAGAGAACGGTTTATGCCGGGCTTACGTTGGATATTAAAGAAGGCTCTTATAGAGAGTTGACTGATCAAGAGGTATTGTTGTTGAGTACGAAAGTGGGCTTAAAATGATTATAGACTCTCAAATTAAAAAGCTAATACGCGCGGCGCTAAAAGAGGATATCGGTTCAGGTGACATCACTACGAATTCGATATTTTCCAAGTCGAAAAAAGGTAGGTTCGTTATGCTTGCTTGCGAGAAGTCTGTAATATCGGGTCTTTCTATAGCAAAGGCTGTATTTAAAACAGTTGATCCTAAGGTCAGGTTTATCCCTCTTATGAAGGATGGTATGCATACCATTGCGCATAGCGAGATAGCATATATTAATGGTCGATGCAGGTCTATATTAGCAGCGGAAAGAACAGCGTTGAATTTTTTATCATGGCTTTCAGGTGTCTCATCATTAACGAGCCGTTTTATCAAGGCCGTAGAAGGTATACAGGTGCAAATTATGGACACCAGAAAGACTACACCTGTTTTTAGGCGCATGCAAAAGTACGCAGTAAAGATGGGTGGCGGGACTAACAATAGAGTAGGGCTTTGTGATCAGATCCTTATTAAAGATAATCATATAGCTATGATGATAAAGCTTACAGATAGCATGAACACAGAAGCTGCGTTAAAAAGTCTTCTGGAGAGGTTTCAAAAGAGAACAGGCAGATGTAAAAAAATACAAATCGAAGTCCATAATTTAGCGATGCTTAGGACAGTTCTTAAATACAGCCCCGATATCATAATGCTTGATAACATGAGCATAGCTAGTATGAAAAAGGCGGTAAAGATAAGAGACGCCTATAGAACTAAGGCAGGCGGAAGAGATATTAAGGCGGTTCTTGAGGCTTCCGGAGGAGTGAATATCGATAATGTAAGAAGCATTGCTGCTATTGGGGTCGACCGAATATCTATAGGCGCGCTTACTCATTCAGTTCCATCCGCTGACATTTCCCTTGAAGTAAGATAATACTCGTCGCGTGTTATGCGTATTGAGTATTGCGTATTTGTTTTTACGCAATACGCACGACACAATACGCAATACGAAACATAAAAATTATGGAAAAATTCAAGATTAAGAGTGATTTTAAGCCATGTGGCGATCAGCCTCAGGCTATAGAGAAGATAACAAAAGGTCTGCTTGATGGTAAAAGATACCAGACTCTTTTAGGGGTAACGGGAAGTGGTAAGACCTTTACAATGGCTAATGTTATAGCTAACGTCAATCAGCCAACGTTGATTATCTCCCACAATAAGACGCTCGCTGCCCAACTCTATAGTGAATTTAAGGAATTCTTCCCGGAAAATGCCGTGGAATATTTTGTAAGTTACTATGACTATTACCAGCCCGAAGCTTATATTCCGCATACGGATACATATATAGAAAAAGACGCGTCAATAAATGATGAGCTTGATCGCTTGCGTCTTTCCGCGACAACATCTCTTTCCTCCCGTAATGATGTTATTATCGTCTCGAGCGTGTCATGCATATATAACCTGGGTTCTCCGCAGGATTATAGCGAGCTTTTACTTTTTTTAAAAACCGGTACAGAGATTTCACGTGAGGATATGCTTGAATCTTTGGTTAATATTCATTATGAAAGAAATGACATTGATTTTTCACGCGGAAAATTTCGTGTCAGAGGTGATACTATAGAGATATTCCCCTCGTACAAACAAGACGCTATAAGGGTAGAGCTTTTCAATGACAATATTGAAAAGATAAGTATTATTAATCCGCTTACGGGAAATTCAAAGCAGGACTTGCCTAGGGTAGCTATATATCCCGGGAAGCATTTTGTAACCACTAAAGAGAAGATCGACAAGGGGCTTATCACAATACGAAAAGAGCTTAACGAGAGATTAAAGGTTCTTAAGGATCAGAATAAGTTTCTTGAGTCAGAGAGACTTAAATCCAGGACGAATTACGATATGGAGATGCTTAAAGAGGCAGGCTTTTGCAATGGAATTGAAAACTATTCGCGCCACTTATCAGGCAGGCCTGAAGGCTCACGTCCGTATACATTGATTGATTACTTTCAGGATAATTTTTTAGTTATTATGGATGAGTCTCATGTTACAGTTCCTCAGATACGTGGTATGTATGAAGGTGACCATTCGCGTAAAAAGACTCTTGTTAGCCACGGTTTTAGGCTTCCTTCATGCCTTGATAACAGGCCATTAAAGTTTAACGAATTTGAATCCCTCGTAAAGCAGGCTATTTTTGTCTCCGCTACTCCAGCGGATTATGAGAAAAAGAAATCAAAAAATCTTATAGAGCAGCTAGTAAGGCCTACGGGCCTACTAGATCCGGAAATAATCATCAAGCCTTCAAAGAATCAGATTGATGATATTATTACGCTCATTAAAGGCCGCGCTAAGCTTAAGGAACGAGTACTCGTTACCACGCTTACTAAACGTATGGCTGAGGACCTATCTTCTTATCTGAATGAATTAGGTTTAAACGTAGAATATATGCACTCAGACCTTGGTGCTATAGAGCGGGTTAAGATATTACAGGACTTAAGAAAACATAAGTTTGATTGTCTTGTAGGAATTAATCTTTTGAGGGAAGGCCTGGATTTGCCTGAGGTATCACTAGTTTGCATACTGGATGCGGATAAAGAAGGCTTTTTAAGGAGTGCCACATCGCTTATACAGGTTGCCGGACGTGCCGCCCGCAATATAAACAGCCAGGTAGTCATGTATGCTGATACTATAACCGGTTCTATGAAAAAGGCTATTGAAGAGACAGACCGCAGAAGAAAAAACCAAGTTGAGTACAACAGGAAAAATAATATAACGCCTAAGACTATTATGAAAGGCATTAAAGGCGGTATTGAAAACCTCCGCGAATCAGAGAATATTGTAGCAGAGGCCGCAGGGGAAACCATTAGGGAACATGAAACGCGTCAGGTAATAGCTGAGTTGCAGCATGAGATGGAGATATCCGCACGCAACCTTCAGTTTGAGAAGGCCGCGTATTTTAGGGATGAGATTGAGAATCTCGAGAAGAAGCTCTAAGCTTAACTGTATACAGGATTAATAACATGGAAGAGAAGATCTTAAAGCTATTCAAGAAAAAGCCAGAGCATTATCTTTCCGGTGAGCAGGTAAGCAGGTCGCTTGATATTACTCGTTCCGCTTTTTGGAAACATATAGAGAAGCTGCGTATGCATGGCTATGAATTTGATGCTGTGCCACACCTCGGCTATCGCCTTAGAAAGATTCCTGACAAACTTTACCCGTTTGAGATATCTCCTATGCTTAAGACCAGGATTATTGGAAAGGATATTGTTTATCATGATACAGTAGGATCTACTAACACGATTGCGTATAATCTTGCGAAAAGCGGGGCGAAAGAAGGCACCGTTGTGGTAGCGGAGAAGCAGACTAAAGGCAGGGGTAGGCTTTCCCGCGTATGGTCTTCACCAAAAGAAAAAGGTATATATCTTTCAATTATTTTGCGGCCGAAAATAACACCTTTTAAGGCTCCTGTAATGACGCTTATGGCCGCGGTTAGTCTTGCGCAGGCGATTAGGGAAAACGCTGATGTTCAGGCTTTTATTAAATGGCCCAATGATATTCTCATAGATGAAAAGAAAGTAGCGGGTATTCTTATGGAGATGGAAGCAGAGGCTGATTCTGTAAGATTTTTAATATTGGGTATTGGTATAAATGTGACTGCAAAAGATTCAGAATTACCAATAGGTGCAACCTCTGTAATGCAAGAGACTGATAATTTTTCCTCAAGGCCAATATTCGTAAAGGTGTTATTGGAAAGATTAGAGCACAACTACTTGTTGATTCAGAGAGAAGGCTTCTCACCGATTAGGACAGAGTGGAAGAATCTCTCTGTGACACTTGGACGCAGGATAAGGGCGACCTGCATGCATAAAACAATAGAAGGCGAGGCAGTTGATATTGATCCGGATGGAGGACTAAAAATAAGGCTGGATAATGGTTTTTCTGAAAAGATTATGGCCGGAGATTTGGCGCTATTGCGATAATCATTGCCTGGTTTGACACTGTCCCGATTAAAACCGAAACTGTTTCTTAAATGCCTCAGAATTTTTTTAGCAACATTTAAGGATCCTTCTTGCACTAATAGCTTATGAGCGGTTTCGGATTGAAGAAGGACAATGGGCTTTTGAGGAGTAGGATATGTTATTAACAATCGATATTGGGAATACAAGCATTCATGCGGGGATTTTTAAGGGTAAGCGGGTTATCCGGACTATGCTTATCAAGACATATGCCGATAAGCCGGATATTCTTAAGGCCTTTAAAAAAAGCCTTGGAGCTGATAAGGTAAAGATAAATGGTGCTGTTGTTTCAAGTGTTGTTCCGGGCGTAACGGTTATTATAAATCATATCATAAAGAAACTTTTGAATATAAAACCAATCGTATTAGGAGAAGATATAAAGGTACCAATAAAAAATCTATATAAAAAACCAAAACAGGTAGGCCAGGATAGGCTTGTTAATGCCTATGCCTGTAAAGAGCTTTATGGCAGTCCAGCTGTTGTTCTGGATTTTGGTACAGCAACAACCTTTGATTATATAAATCGATCCGGGGAATACGAAGGCGGCATTATTACCTCAGGGGTAGGTCTTACTATTGATGCGTTAGCTGAGAAGGCAGCGCTGCTTCCAAAAATCAAGTTTTATAAGCCAGATCGGCTGATAGGCAAGGATACAGCAGGTAGTATTAGAAGTGGTGTATTTTTTGGATTAGCCAGTATGTGTGATGGGCTAGTGCTAAAGATAAAGAAGAGCTACAAGAATAATCCTATTGTTATAGCAACAGGAGGTCTTGCAGACCTATTTTGTCCTTACTGTAAAGAAATAAATAAGATAGACAAATACTTGACACTGAAAGGTTTGTCAATAATCTCTTTAAAACTAGGCATAGACCTTGATTATAGATAAATTATCAGGTATATTTATAGTGAAGATGAGGGAGAAAAGCAACAGACAAAAACATTTTTTTGCCCTCTTATTTAAGACTTTAGAAAAGATTTAAATAATGGGAATAAAACTGCTTTGTGTGTGTTATATATAGTGTGTATAGATATAAAAATTTTTAATAAATGAGGTTGTGCTAGATGAAGGTAAACGAACAAGAGAATAAGTATATGAGACACTCAAATTATAGTCTATTATTACGTACTATATCATGGGTTGTGATTCTTACTTTCTCATGGCAGCAGATTACCTATGGAGCTGACCTCACGTCAAAACGATGGGAAGCCCAGGAAAAGAAGGTCGGCCGCACATACTCTGTTATTGAGGCTATTAAGCAGCAGAAGAAGCAGCAGGATGATATAGATCGCAGGGCCATAGCTGAATATCATCGCAACGCAGCGGTAGGTAGCATATTCCAGGATGTTCACCTTAACGAATACATGCAGAATATGGATCAGATGTTTGCAGCTATGCAGATACAGGAACAGCTATGGAAAGCCCGCAACCTAATCAAGCATGCAGGTAACACTTATCTCCCCTTAAAAAATCCTGATGGGTCAATGCGTTATATATGGTCTAGGGCAGGAATGACCATAGCTATTATAAACGAATACATAAATGACGGTTACGGCAATATATCTTTTCGCGATACATATGACATGCAGTATAACGATAAAGGCTTACTAACCAGCTATGACGCTAAAGAGGTAGACCGCTTTGGAAGGACAACTTATATCAGTTGGTCTAACGCGGAGTATAGCCCTGATTCTGTATTTTATGGTGGCTATGATACGCAAGCGAATAAAAACCTTACAGCCTATGTTCAGAAGACAGTTGTCCATGAAGAAGGAGATGGTGGTGCTGTTTATGAACATCATTCATTTAAGCATGTGTACAATGCTGTATATAATGGCAAGGATATGGCGAGTTGTAATGAAGAGGGCTGGGATGAGGTAAGAGGTGAATACAACTTTGTACGTAACGGCATGGGCTACGATTCAAATCATAACCTGACATCCTATCATGAAGAAGGTTTTAGCCAGGATCAAGGTCAAAATTGGACTGACTGGTCTGGTTCTTATCATGCTAATCCGGATGTAGAAGACAGATACTTGCTTGATAGCTATCAGATGAAGAGCTGGTCCGAAGCCGCGAATGAGGTATCTACCCTTGATTGGCAAGCTACCTATCAGGGTGTTCGCATGGCTAGTTTTACTCAGACTGAAACAACAGCAACCGGCGGGACAACGGTAAGTACAAGAAGTGATATAGAATATGAAGGAAACCTCGTAACGGGATATAAGGACACTTATACAGATAATAACGGCGCAGCTTCTACATTGGAATTTACGGGTACCTATGATTCCAGGGAAAATCTTATACATTCTATTAAGAAACTTACAGACGCGCAAGGCAATGTTACTACAATAGAGAATAACGCGGCATACAATTCTATAAGGCAGCTTATAGGGTATGAAGAGACTGCGCTAGATGGTTCAGGCCTTAGTAATAATACGATATGGTCAGGTACCTATGATATCCTTGGCAGGCTTACATCATATCATCAGGAGGATGTAAGCTCTGATAATCCTGAAGTTACAATTGTGACAGATTATACAAACATAACATATGATACCACTAGCCAGATGGCGGACCTTGATGCTGTTGTACATATATTTGGTACAGATGCCAATGGCAAGACCGTTGATATTACGGAAACAACATCAAGATCTGATATTGGATTAGATGATAGAAAAGCACTTACCTCCTATATAGAAACAATGACAAGGACAGGCACAAACCTCTA
This sequence comes from uncultured Planctomycetia bacterium, assembly GCA_964523875.1. GTDB lineage: Bacteria > Omnitrophota > Gorgyraeia > JABMRG01 > JABMRG01 > JAUVHV01. The sequence goes on from CAZGAS010000002.1 coordinate 71,820, forward strand.
TGGTTATTCGGTAGATATTATAATAACAAGGAGTTTAGCGTTTGAAACAGGAATAGATTCAGATGACAAGACCTACGCTATCAAATCCGTATCAGATGAAACTGCTCATACTGTTGGTAACTCAATGATAAGTCTTCCTGAAAACTGGCAGGATATGCCTATGGAGCAAAGGATAGCGTATTTGAAATTGGTAGATTTTAGCGTTAGCGGGATAGAAGTAGATTTTGCAAATTTAAGCAGCGATGAAGAAGAGAATTCCGCTATGCAGACAGCATTTGTCTTAGGTGAAGATGTTACGCTTTCAGATGGCACTGTAATTAGCCTGAACCCCGATACCCTATCTATACATATTAGTACAGATAAAACAAGTCATAACAACTATACAGGTCATATGAATTCATCAGGCCAGAGTGTAGGCTATGAGATTATATCAACCTCTGACGCTACATCTGACGTGTTAACTACTACTGTGCGAAGCTTAATCCAATATGGCGTAGCTGGCAACATGAGAAGCTATCATGATTTTGCTACTTCTACGCTTCATAACCTTACCACAGACCAGACAGTGAGTGGCATTACCTATGATTCTGCCAGCAGGATGCTTGCACAAACAAGGGTTGATCATTTGTATGGTACAAGCTCAACGGGCGCGACAGTTGATACCATTTATACATACTCGCAGTATGATATGGCATATGATGCCCAAGCAAACATTATCAGCTATACAGAAGAGGAGACAAGTTCTTCGTTCCAGACATTAAAAACTACCCATGTAAGTGGAGTTACATATAATGGCTTAGGTCAGATATACTCAAAGGTAATCCGCTCAGGACAGGTATCAACATTTGAAGGCATTGATTACAATATTACCTCAGAGCAATTTGTCTATTCAAGCGTATATAATGAAAAAGAACAACTAATAGGCGGTGTTAATTACA
>CAZGAS010000002.1:72857-81131 GCA_964523875.1 uncultured Planctomycetia bacterium
AACAGAGACGCTTATAACCGAAGAAGTAATCGATCTCGCAAATGGTACAACCATGTATTATACAATCGATTCCATTGGTCAGCGAATATTAGTTGCGGAGGTAGAGACTACAGGTGAAATAGAGACGACTACAATATATCAGTTCGATACTGATGGCAGCATATCTGGTAAAACCGTAGAGACAAAGACAAAAAACTCTTCAGGCAGGCTTGGATCCTGGGTAACAGAAGAATATGTGATGTTAGATGATTCGTATGTTTTTAAAGAAAAGACAGAAAGAAGTAATTTTATTTACGAGTCGGATACTGTTAGAGATGAGAGGTTTAATACATTAGAAGAAATGATTGTTAAAAAGTTCTCATATGATGATGGGGTCCTTTTAAGTACAACAGAGGTAAATCTTAATCTTACCGGAACAGTCAATATGACAATCGTAGATTATGATACCGATGGTACTGCATTGTCTTCCGAAACAAACGCTCTAGGAACAGAGGGTACGCTTGGCCTTATCCATGAATACAATTTTTTAGATGATCTGAAGTCAAATTTTGGAGTAGATGTTGTAAAGCACTGCAAGGAATCATTGTATGGAGATACTGATATAGAGACAGATTACGGGCTTATTGGCAAAGCTATAACATATAAGCAGGATATCTACATGAATATCCCTCTGCGCATGGACATAAGAACAGTCTTTACATGGAATATGACTTATGATGAATTCGGCCGTACAGTCTCTAATGAAAATATAACCCTTGTTTGTGGTAGAGGTATTGACCAGGCTTTTTATGCGTTGGATATAGCGCAGGATATTGCTTCTTGGGTAAGTTTTTACATCGATAAGCTCGAGAATATGATAATCTCGCTTACTGAAAATTGGAATGATCTCAATGATGCAGGCAAAAGCGATGAAGCGCTTATTGTTGCCAGCGAGATATCTTCTATTAGTAATATGGTAAGCGCGCTAGAAGATATAAGTTCAGAGGCTAATGTCGCGGTAGGCTTGGCATCAGAACTACTTGATGCGATAAACGCGGATAATAATGAAAATACTATTAATAATACTAGAGACGCTTTGCTCGCAGCTATTGAGGATGTAGCTTATTCCCTAGCAGGCTTTATAAGCGGTATAGAGTCGCAACTACCGGCTATCAATATAGAGATCTCTAACCTAGATATTTTATTGAGTGATCTGCGTTCTCAAATGGCCGCGGCAGAGGAAGCTAATGTCCCTGAGAGCAATCTTCAGGATTTGCAGGATATAATAGACGGTAATAGTAGCTTAAAGGATGTCTATGAGGACTTTTATCAGGACATAGAAGACATACTTGGCCAGTCTTATGAGGTTATGGAGATGAATGATTCTCTTTCAGGGGGTATACCTTTTGGTGTTAATATGCAGACAGCCTCTAATGAATATAATATGGTTTACAATGATCTTAATCAGGTCGTTTCGTATGATATAACATCTACTCAATATGGTAATGGCAAAAACGAGGCGTATAACGCTTTTTATAGTTGTTCGCTATTATTGATAAACATAACCAATTTTAATGATATATTAACTAATGTTTTAACGCGTATATATCAAAATTTAGAGGCATTATATGGTTCAGAATATAACTTTTCTGTATTGGGTCAACGTTACAATGAAAGATTAAGCGAAATAGCAAGTCTATCAGTGGTATCTAAGGCAAAGGCAGCAGAATTATTTGAAGCGATAAGACTAAATGAGAAAGAGAGCATTGTCCAGGCCGCAAAACAAGAGTATCAGAAAAGCTTAGATGACCTTAGGGGAGAGATTCTTGGGTCTTATCTCGATGCGGTAAGTGATATAAGAGATTATCAGGATGTGCTTGATGACCTAAGCGTATCCATAGATGATGAGCAGGAAGAATATAATGATCAATATAGCCTATATGAAAAGGCGCAAAGAGCTACTATCAGGGCATTGGGGAATAATAGTCCTGATTATCAGGACTATCTTGCATATGAGAATCTCTTAAAAGGTATAGTCGATAATATTGCCGCAGAGATAGAGACCTTAAAAGACAAGCGTGATGCTGTGATGTCTCTAACGGTAGAGTTAAGCTATATAAAAGACACCTTACTAAAATTAAAAGAGAAGGAGTCTGTTGTAGAGATAGCTCTCCCATCAAGCCTAGATACTGTATCAGTATCTCATAGATCTAGCATAACTTATGATATTAATAACCAGATGGCAGGTTATACGGAGAACGCAACAAGCGAGGAGGCAATAGCTGATTCTATATGGTATTCGTATGGGCAGGTTAACAGTTTATATATACAGGTCGAGCATATGATAAAGGCCCTTGTTGATAAAGCAGCGAAGCTGAGAGACCAGGCCGCTGTTGCGGAGACCGAAGCAGAGCAGGAATATCTTGTATCAGAATACCAGCAGATAGAAGCCAGAGCCAATGACTTATCAGAGATACTATTAACATTAGAGGATGCATCTATACTAACAAACAATATGCTTGTAGCGATTCAGGCAGGAGAAGACATCACTCTAATGCAGGAAGAGGTCTTGAGTAAGCTAGAAACTGTAAATGCTCAGTTTTTTGCTGTTGAGCTTATCTATTCCAATGATTTGGATCAGGCGCAACAGGATTTAGATAGTTTGAGAGAAGAGGCCATGCAGGCTCATATTGCTGCAGACAATCTTAGAGATAGCTTAAGGGCTATTGGACAGTATACAGTTGAAAAACAGACAGAGGATGGTTACGAAAAACTAACATATCAAATAGGAACTAATGGTAAGGCTGAATTGGTAAGTAAGTCAGTTTTTATAGAAGCATATGATGGTGAGTTGCTTAAAGGAGAGACAGTATACACTTATAGTGTTGGTAGCTTTGAAAATGATTTAGGCGAAATGAGACCGCTTGAGACGCTGAAACAGATGCTTGTTATTACATATGCATACGATGGATTGAATAGGAAGATAACCAAAGATGAGCAAAAATATGCCTACGCTATAGATGGAACCGAATCTTACAAAGGTAAGAAGCTTGAACAGTATAGTTATGATAATTTAGAGCGTACTTCAGAGGTTAGTGTTGAGGTCTATAACTCCGATAATGAGCATACGGGAAATCGTAGCACCTCATATCAATATGAAGGCAACACAGAAAATATCGCCAGAGAAGATGTTGTTACTTCATGGAAGGTAGATGACGGGACTACTGTTGAGTTTAAAGAATCAACAAGAAAGGTAACCGAGTATTCATATGCAGATGGCAAGCAGATGAGTAAGCAGATCAAGGGATATAGCTATTTGTATTCAGAGGATAGCACTACTGAACCTCCTGTCGAGGTTGTAGATGAGACCTTTGTTTCATGGCAGATTGAAGAATATGAATATACCGGTGATAATATAACTGAGAAGACAGTAATGGTATATGCCATATCAATTGGTAAGCCATGTAGTATGGGTGAAATAGTTACTACCTATGATTCAGAGGGTATCTCGATAACAGGACAGACGATTACAAGTTATAAAGCTGAGTCAATTGAGCCTGTTCTACCAGAGAATTTTACTAGAGTAGATTTTTCTTATGAGACCATAAGCATTGAGATAAGAAGCGATTTTACTCATGATGAAACGTATCCTGAATGTGTTACAGGGTATATATCAAATTCACGATATGTTGATAGCGATGGGAATATAGTTGATGTTGATGTAAATAAGCACAAAACATGGGAAGAGGTAAGCAGGTTGCGGGAGGAGGCTGATGCAGCAGATGAGGCTGTTAAAAACAAAGAGGACTCTATAAAGGAGCTTGAGATATTTCTTAATGATTTTGGACTAGTCAATTCAGATCATGTCAGCATGATAGAGGATGCTATTTTTGAGACTAAGACCCTTGACATGACGCGCTCTAATATAACATATAACGAGATTGGGCAAATTGCATCATATCAGGATGTTTCAGGGCAGAATCTAGGGATTTTGAGTTTAAGGGCATCATGGTTATCAATTATAGAGGCATCTAATCTTTATCAATATATAGAATACATAATAAACAACTCAGATAGTGAAATACAGGAGAGTAAAATATTGGCTTTAACCGACTTATTGGTTATTGTGGATAACGCGATAGATAAAGCCAGGCTCCTTTATGAGGCAATAAGTAATAAATCTGAGGATATAGACGCCCTCCAGCAGAACCTTGTGTTGGCACTGGAGAGTGTTTACGAAGAGGCATCATCTTACTATGCTGACGCTGAATTAATAACCCTAAGTGGGTTGGTATCAGATGCAAGCGGAATAACAACTATGATAGAGGGATTTATCGATTCAGCAGAAGGCCTTTTGCTGATAATAGACCAGGATATAGCTGATCTTAAAAATATAAAGTTTATCATATCAGATCCATCTGCCGAGGTTTATGAGTCTGTATATTCGCAGATATACGCGCTGGAAGAAGATAGGAAGCTCTTTGCAGGCGAAGACGGCATTATTGTTATAACAGGAAAACTTCAGCTTGCTTTTAATAATTTCAAAAACGCGGAATCTGATAATGATAAGAGAAAGTATTATACAGAGATTATCGGGCTTCTAGATGATCTGGAAGAAAAGGTTCTTACTTATTCCCAGTCAGTTTCGACGCAAGTTGAGGAGAAGCAGTCGTTGATAGAATCACTATCAGATCTAATGTCTGATAGTGAATACACCTCTTACACAAGTGATATAGAGGCCGCGATAGATAGCGCTTCAGACGAATTAATTATAGGCCTGAATGTTAAGAATTCGATAGATTTTATATTAAAAGATATTAACAGTATGCAGAATTCTTTTCAAATAGAAGTTGGCCAGGCAAATACAATAATATCAAAGGCAGTAAGAGCTGCCTCTGTTGTGCCGTTTAGATCTAACGTTGAGACAGCGACTACCAGATCTGATATCGTATATGACGCCAATGGTAATATAAGCGGATATACAGAGATCACAGCTCAGACTGGAATAGAACTTGAATCGGTATGGCATATTATTAGTATTGTAAGTATCCTTGAAGAGACAATTGAGGATAAATATGCTGTATGCAATGAGTCTGATAGGCGATATATAGCAGATATAAGATTCAAGGTGGAGTCAATCAAGAACCAGCTCAATGCTCTAAAAGCAGCAGTTATTGCCGATGATAGCCAGGCTTTACAGGTTGCCCAGAATAATGTATTTGATAGCCTGATTTCACTAACCGAGGCGTCAGCAGAGTTTCTAATTATGAAAGAGCAGGATATATATGATATATGGGTAGAATCTGATATTCTCAATATTATAAAGAGTAATCTCTCAGATATGCTTTCAAGAGCAGAACGGGATGTCAATCCTGATGACCCTGCCTCAGTAGCTTATCTAGCGAGCTTGGAGCTTAGTATAGATAATATTGAGAAGAAGGCAGCTGGGCAGGAGGAGATACTCTCAGGTTACCAGAGAAGATGTGATGGCGCACGTGATATATATGACGCTATCTCACAGTTAGCTGCGGAGATTCCATATAACCTGGATACAGAGACTGAAGTAATATGGTCTGATGGTAAGTATGATTCCTCCGGCATGCTCGTATCCTTTAAGCAGAAGACTATATCAAGTGGAGTCTCGACATCAAGCGCTATAACAGCAGCTCTTGAAGCAACCTCATTTATCGAAAGTATTAATAACGCTCTGTCTAATTCAGCTATTTTAGGGGATAAGTATCTAAATAGCTATACAGAGCTAAAGAATGCTGCCCTAGAACTTCGTCAAAATATTATCCATTTAGCTAAGGCGCTTATTAATAGTGATGACTACTCTAAAATACTGCAGGAGGTTAATAGGCTTGAGTCTGAATTGCAATCACTGCTTACGGATATCAAGTTCGATATAGAATCAGATTTTAATGTAGCCATAGAGGATGCAGCAGCAGATATCAGTAACATAAAAGATTACGATATATTGCAGCTCTTAGAGAATGGCGATTATGTTGCTGCGTTTGCTAGCGCAAAATATATATCAGATCAGTTTAGTTCTATTGTTGATAGCAGAAATGAGACACGTAAAATGGTAAATTATCTCGCTGAGTTAGATGGAAGCGCTGGCGCTAAGGCTGCTTTCGCATACAAGTCTGTTAGCATATCTAATGATACATCATATCTAACCGATGATAACGATTCCTATTCTGAGCTTAATGATAGTTTAGAAAGGGTTGCTACCATAGATGATAGTAATATGCGTTTTATAAACGAACTGGATGATAAGTATGCAATCGTATCAAATTATGTTTCTCCTGAAACTGTTATAAATAATAGCATTGAACAATATTCAACTATTTACAATGATAATGGTCAAAAGATAAGTTTCGCAAGTCTTACAACAGATGTTAACGGAGATCAAGAGAGGCAACAACATGAGAATATAACATATGACAGCCTGGGTAGAATGACAAGTGAGCACTTGATAAACTATTCTACCAAATGGACACCCATGAAGCGCTATGATAAATATTATAATTATGACGACCTTTCAAATATCAGTAAGGTAAGAGAGGTCTCATATGACTCTTTTGGCGTAAAGGCTTCAGCAAGCGAGACAGCGTATCTGTACGGCTCTCTTGGCATGGTAAAGAACCAGCAGAAGCGGATATATGATGTTAATTCTGAGACAGGCGCGGAGACATTATCAAGCAAGCAGATTACCAGTAATATGAGGTATGACTCTATAGGTAATGTTAGAAGCCAGCTTCTCGATTATTACGAAGGCTCTGACGGCCTCCTTTCAGGTATTACATCCTCAAAATATTCTTACAATATGTCTTATGATTTAAAGGGCAGAATATTATCACAAATTACAAAGTTTTTGAATGAATATGGAGTAAACACATATTTTAAGAGAGCTCTTTATATGTATGACGGCGCGGGAAATGTTGTACAGACTACAGAGTATAGATCCGATGCTAACAAGATATTTTTCGGAAAGACCGTAGTTAATATACTATACAGCTGGAATAAGCTAAGAAGAATCTGGGAAGCATACATGCGCATTACCAAGCGTTATGACAGGTACAATAATATGTATAATGTGAAATCCGAAAACCTTGGTATTGTACCTCTTATAGGTTTGGCGGATCTTAATAACAGCTCGCTCATGAGAACCCCTAAGAAATTCAATACTTATGATCTTAATGATGAGACATATGAAGTTATAGATCCGGTATATGATGGAGATGGCAATATTGTGTCAGGAAAAATTGAGATAAAAGATGCAAGTGGAAAGATCACAGAAGTAGTAGTTGTTAATGAGACCAGCTATAACGATATAGGTAATGTTGTCTATCAGGATTTTGAAATCCGTGATGAAAACGGAGAAGTTAAAGAAAGAATAGTAATAGAGAATAGATATGGGGCAGTATTGATAGTGCCTGATACAGGAGAGCTTATAAGCTATCTTCTTACTCAAAATATGTATATATATGACAAAGACAATAATCTCATTACGCGATCTGAGGTAATTAATCTATATACAAATCCGGTATGGGAGGAAGAGCGTATTGATCTAGGCGAAGATTATGAATATATAGAAATAGATATGAAATCAAAGCCAAGGCTATACCAGCAGATAACCAGAGCGTATGATTCAGAGGGCAGTATTACACGAAGCGATACTGAGAACTTTGGCATATTGATTCTTAGTGAAATGAAAATCGGCTTAGATACTATAAGTCATATTCAGATTAAGGAAGAAGATCTCGAGGCATTTTTGAAAAGAATAGCAAGCCTTCTTGAGTTCGGTATTATTACACAGGAAGAAGCAGATTATATTATGAGTATTCTAAGCTCCGGCAGTACTGAGGGAACAGATAATCAGCCAGGCGTTCAAGAGAAGCCCTTAGCATCTATTGCAGGGCCTACACTATATAATGTTTTGGCAGGCCAGGGTATTAGTATGTCTCTTACAACCGGTGATACAAACCTTAGTTATAACGCTAAAACAGATGTTATGAGTGCGACAACATTAGATGGCACAAGAACTGAATACTCAGCCTCAGGCTCGACAAATGTTATAAAAGAATTTGATGAAGATGGCAATCTCATAAAAGAGGTTACTACATATGAAGATAATGGCCAACAGATAATAGAGACAGTATATTATGGGGTACTTGGTAATCCAATAAGCTCAGAAAGAAAGATAGTCGAGGTTTATGAGGTAGGCCATATTAATGAGGGTATGCCAAAGAAGGTTACAGTTATTAGTTTTGCTGATCCAGATTTTAAGAA
>CAZGAS010000003.1:0-45410 GCA_964523875.1 uncultured Planctomycetia bacterium
TTTTTCAGGTAAATAATCCTTAAACTAGTTTTTTTGAATAAAAACTAGTCGCTGTCCCTAGTTTAATAAAGGTTTTATGGAAAATATAGTAAAAAAATATAGATGGCCGCTGTATATTACAGCGGCCATCTTGCTTGGTGCCGTTTTATCAGGATGCGGGAGGGTTCTTCCTGCCATTGATTATACAGAGCCAGGGCAGCCTGCGTACGGCGATACTATTATAGCAGGCTCTATTAGTGACGCGACAACATTTATTCCTATAGTAGCATCGGATTCCGCGTCACATAATATATGCGGCCTTGTGTATAATGGACTTATAACGTATGACAAGGATTTGAATATTGTTGGTGAACTTGCTGATAGTTGGAGTATAGAAGAAGAGGGGCGTGTAATTGTTTTTAACCTGCACAAGAATGTGAAATGGCATGATGGTGCCCCTTTTACAGCGGAGGATGTTAAATTTACCTATGAAAAGCTGATAGACCCTGATGTCAGGACCCCATACGGGGGAGATTTCTTAAAGATAGAATCCTTAGAGGTTATGGATCCTTACACAGTAAAGGTTGTGTACGGGCAGCCTTTTTCACCTGCCCTTTCATCCTGGGGGATGTGGATTATGCCAAGGCATATTCTTGAAAATGAAGATCTTAACAAAACAAAATATGGACGCAGCCCGATAGGTACAGGTCCTTATAAGTTTGTACAATGGAAGAGTGGTCAACGTATAGATTTAGTAGCAAATGATGAATACTTTAAAGGCCGCCCTTATATTAATCGTTATATATATAAGATTATTCCTGATACCGCGACTATGTTTTTAGAGTTACAGGCCCAGGCCCTGGACACAATGGGCCTTACGCCTTTGCAATATCGCAGGCAGACAAGCGATGATTTTTTTAAGGCTTATTATAACAAGTTCAGATACCCTTCGTTTGGTTATGCTTACCTTGGATACAACCTCCTTGATGATAAGTTTAAGGAGAAGAGAGTGCGCCAGGCATTAAACTACGCTGTTAACAAAGAGGCGCTTATTTATGGTGTCTTAATGGGGCTTGGAAGGGTTTGTACAGGACCCTTTGTTCCTGAGTCATGGGCATATAATAACCAGCTTAAGCCCGCTAAATATAATCCACAAAAAGCAAAAGAGATGCTTGCTGAAGCGGGCTGGGGGGACAGTGATGGAGACGGGCTTCTTGATAAGGATGGTGATATATTCGAGTTTACCATACTTACTAATCAGGGAAATGACTTGAGGAAGCGCGCGGCAGAGATTATACAGCATCAGTTGGGTGCTATTGGCATAAGGGTAAAGATCAGGATTGTAGAGTGGAGTGTATTCCTGACAGAGTTTATAAACAAGAAGCGCTTTGAGGTTATACTAATGGGTTGGGGTCTGTCGCGTGATCCTGATTGCTATGATATCTGGCATTCGTCAAAGACTCGTGAAGGAGAGTTCAATTTTATAAGCTATAATAACCCCCAGGTAGATAGTTTACTTGGGCAGGGAAGGCGTATTTTTAATCAGGAAGAACGCGCGGGGATATATCATAGGATACAAGAAATACTCTACGACGAACAGCCTTATATGTTCTTGTGGGTAGCGGATAGCCTACCAATAGTTCATAAAAGGTTTAAAGCTGTTTCACCCGCACCGGCAGGTATAGGTTATAATTTTACCAAATGGTACGTACCGGAGGATCAGCAGAAATATAAACAGTAACACAATACACATCACGCAATACGCAATACGAAACTATGAAGCATTATATTATTAAAAGACTTATTAATATTGTCCCCATGTTGCTGGGCATATCGATTATATCATTTTGTGTGATACATCTCGCGCCAGGAAGCCCTGTTGATTCTGTAACAACACTAAATCCAAAGGTCTCGTTTGAGGCAAGAGAGAAACTGATCGCGCAATATGGATTGGATAAGCCGCTCGCTATACAGTATTTAAGCTGGCTAAGAAGGCTCGCGACATTCGATTTTGGAGTATCATACAGTGATGGACAAAGGGTTATAAACAAGATTGTGGCTCGTGTACCAATAACATTTCTTATAAATATACTATCCTTATTTTTTATATTGTTGATAGCCATACCAATAGGTATAACGAGCGCTGTAAGGGAAGGCTCTTTTTATGACCGCTCTATGACGATTTTTGTTTTTATAGGGTTTGCTATGCCGGGTTTCTGGCTCGCGCTTATGTTTATGTCATTCTTTGGCATAACCCTCGGCTGGCTTCCTGTGCAGGGCATCATCTCGCTTGGTTTTGACAGGTTATCGCTCCTTGGTAAGATTCTTGATATTGGAAAACATCTTATCCTGCCTGTTATTGTATCGTCTTTCGGCTCTCTCGCGGCTATGAGCAGATATATGCGGAATAATATGCTTGAGGTGCTGCATAAGGATTATATCCAGACAGCGCGCGCAAAGGGGCTTTCTGAGAATAGCGTTATATACAAGCATGCCTTAAAGAATGCCATCTTACCTATTATTACCATACTTGGACTTTCTGTACCAGGGCTTATAGGCGGTAGTGTTATAGTCGAGTCTATATTCGGTATTCCTGGCATGGGAAGGCTTTTTTATGAATCAGTTATGGGAAGAGATTACCCCGTGATAATGGCAGTGCTTGTAATAGGCGCTCTATTAACATTGCTGGGAAACCTTTTAGCTGATATATCATACTCATTAGCAGATCCCAGGATAAGATATGAGAGATAGGTATAAATTATACTTATTATATTCTGTATTGTCTAAGAACAGGATAGTGGTCTTTGGCGGGGTATTGATAGGTGTCCTGACGCTTCTGGCTCTATTCGCGCCTTTAGTCGCCCCATTTGACCCCCTCGATATCAGCATAAAAGATGCCCTGCTTGCACCTTCAAGAACACATATCTTCGGTACAGACCACCTGGGCAGGGATCTATTTAGCAGAATTATCTTTGGGGCGAGAATATCTCTATCAATAGGTTTTGTCGCGGTAGGGGTATCAGTTTTGATAGGCTTGGTAGTGGGCTCTGTGGCAGGCTACTATGGCAGGAGAGTAGATACAGTACTTATGAGGCTTGTTGATATTATGTTATGTTTTCCATCGTTCTTTCTTATCCTTGCGGTTGTCGCGATGCTTGAATCAAGTATAATAAATATCATGGTAGTAATCGGCATAACGAGCTGGATGGGTGTAGCCCGTTTAATAAGGGCGGAGATATTGAGTCTAAAGGAGAGAGAGTTTATCCTTGCCTCAAGGGCAGTAGGCGCAAGTGACTTTAGGATTATAGTAAGGCACCTTATGCCTAACGCTATAGCGCCTGTCCTGGTAAGCGCTGTCCTGGGTGTAGCAGCTGCGGTATTGCTGGAATCGTCATTGAGTTTTTTAGGCTTAGGAGTCCAGCCACCGACACCGAGTTGGGGCAATATACTTATGGAAGGGAAGGCGTCTTTAGGAGTCTGTTGGTGGCTTATGTTTTTTCCGGGAGTATTTATACTGATGACAGTTTTAGGCTATAACCTGTTAGGCGAGGGGTTAAGAGAATATTTTAATCCCAGAAAAAGAATATGATAAATATAAATGATCTAACAGTAGAGTATTATAGTGGCCAGTCAGTCCATGGCGTTACTCGGGATTCTTCAGTAATAAGTGATGAAACAGACACCGGAACTAAGGCTGTTGATAATGTGCGCCTGAAGATTCCGGAAGGTGCTATTTTTGCCTTGGTAGGAGAGTCCGGTTGCGGAAAAACTACGCTTGGACTTGCCATTACCAGGCTTATCAGCCAGAGAGACGGTAATATTACATCAGGTTCTATCCTGCTTGATAATAAGAACATACTCAAGTTGTCACAGAAGGAGCTTGAGAACATCCGTGGAAGGCGGATTTCGTATATATTCCAGGAGCCTGCTTCATCTTTTAACCCTGTCTTTACTATCGGCCAACAGATAAATGAGGTATTGCTCGCGCATAAGATAACAACAAAAAAGAATGTAAAAGAGGTTACAATAGAATCGTTATTAAAGGCGCGGCTTGCTGACCCGGAACGCGTATATAAATTATACCCGTATCAGCTCTCAGGCGGTATGAAACAACGCGCAATGATAGCTATGGCAATATCCACAAGGCCTAAGTTACTAATAGCGGATGAACCTACAACAGCCCTTGATACCGATACAGAGAATGAGATACTAAAGCTTCTTTTAGGGTTACGCAAAGAGCTAGCATTGTCTGTGCTTTTTATAACGCACAATATCCGTATTGTGCGGAAAATAGCGGACTGGATAGCTGTTATGCATCAGGGGAAGATAGTAGAAGTAGGCTTGGCAGAAAAGGTACTAAGGAATCCCAGACATGAATATACAAAACTCCTGCTTTTCTCAATGCCTGAAAAACTAAGGCTGTGAGGCATCTTTATTTGAGAGGATTGTAATGATAGAAGTGGTCAATATTACAAAATATTTTGACAAGGAGAAAGTCCTTGATAATCTTAGCTTCAAGATAGACTACGGCGAAAGTGTCGGTATAGTAGGAAAATCAGGGTGTGGAAAGACAACCCTTGCCAGAATAATCTGCCGTCTCACAGGCCCAACAGGCGGAAAGGTCTTATACCGGGGTGAGGATATCTACAGGCTGAAGAGGCGTGCTCTTAAGAAATTCAGGGAAAAAGTCCAGATAGTCTTCCAGGACCCCCTGGCCAGCTTAGACCCTAAAATGGTTATAAGGCAGACACTCCTTGAGCCCCTTGTTATTCACGAGCCCCATAAGAAGAGGTATCATTTAGAGCGTGTCAGGGCCCTTATTAAGAAGGTGGCCCTTGATTATAAGATACTGAACAGGTTCCCGCACCAGCTCTCAGGCGGCCAACGCCAACGCGTAAATATCGCCAGGGCCTTAGCCACACAACCGAAGCTTTTAATCTGCGATGAGCCTGTATCAAGCCTGGACCTGCCTATCCAGGCGCGCATCTTAAAGCTTCTCGCCAGATTAAGAAGGGAAGAGAACCTGGCGCTTCTCTTTATCTCTCATGACCCTTTTGTTATAAAGGCAATATCAGACAGGGTTATCAACCTGGATTAATTATTCAATTTTTGTTTGCACAATTCCGCCATTTATTATATAATACAACGATTCTACTTGAGAACCGTTCTTGAAAGACCTAAAGGAGTTTAATTGAAGACTATTATTAGAAAAGCGGATATCAAAGATGTGCCTAAGATGCAGGGCCTTATAGCAGGGTTCGCGAAGAAGGATCTTATGCTGGCACGTTCCTTAATAGACCTTTACGAGAATATCAGGGATTATTTTGTCGCGGAACAGGAAAAGGTTGTTATCGGCTGCTGCGCGCTTCATATCTGCTGGAAAGACTTAGCTGAGGTAAAGGCATTAGCTGTTGATGAAGATATCCATGGTAATGGGGTTGGTAGGCGATTAGTCAAGGAAGCACTGAAGGATGCGAAGGCCTTAAGCATAAAAAAAATATTTTGCCTTACCTATGTACCTGGTTTTTTTAAGGCATTTGGTTTTAAAAAAATAGATAGAAAACTACTTCCTCATAAGATATGGACAGAATGCCTGCAGTGCCCTAAATTTCCGGATTGCGATGAACAGGCTATGATGCTCGTATCGCGTACGATGCAATACGAGAGACGAGAGACGAGATAATGAAACAGACTATAACGCAGAAGATTCTAGCAAGTCATTGTAACAAAAGAGAAGTCGCACCGGGTGATTTTATAAACGCGAGAGTGGACTTCTGTCTTGGTAATGATGTTACAGCGCCTTTATCAATACATGAGCTGGAAAAAGCCGGGATAAAGAAGGTATGGAACAAGGATAAGGTTGCGCTTATACCGGACCACTTTACACCGAATAAAGACGCCCTCAGCGCTAATCATTGTAAGATATTACAAGAGTTCTCTAAAAAACATAAGATAAAACATTATTTTGAACAGGGCCGTGTCGGGGTTGAGCATGTGCTCTTACCTGAAAAGGGGCTTGTCGGTCCCGGTGATCTCGTGATAGGAGCAGATTCACATACCTGCACCTACGGAGCCTTAGGCGCGTTTTCAACAGGTGTCGGTTCAACAGACTTAGCGGCTGTTATGGCGACAGGGCTCTGCTGGTTTAATGTTCCTGAATCTATAAAATTTATATATAAAGGAAGGCTTCCAAGGTGGACAGGTGGTAAAGATGTAGCACTCTTTACGATTGGTCATATTGGTGTTGATGGCGCGCATTACAAGGCAATGGAATTTACAGGCCCTGTTATAGAAAAGCTACCGATTGATGATAGATTCGCTATGTGCAATATGGCTATTGAGGCAGGCGGTAAGAACGGTATTATAGCGCCTGATAAGATAACGCTTGATTATATTAAAACAACAACAGGTAAACGCTACGCACGGTACGCGAAATCTTCTAAACTTCTAACCTCTGACAAGGGCGCGGAATATGTTGATATACATGAATGGGATATCTCAAAGATAGAGCCTCAAGTTGCGTGCCCACACCTGCCAAGTAACGTGAAAGGTGTAAGTGCCTTAAACAAGGTTTCTATAGATCAGTCTGTGATAGGTTCTTGTACAAATGGCAGGATATCTGACTTTCGCGTCGCTGCTAAGATATTGAAAAATAGAGCGGTTAATTCGCGCGTGCGGCTTATTGTGATACCCGCCACCCAGAAGATATATCTCCAGGCCTTAAAAGAAGGGCTGCTGGAGATATTTACAAAAGCAGGCGCTGCTGTTGAGACACCGACATGCGGACCGTGCTTAGGTGGCCACGCGGGAATATTAGCGGAGGGTGAGGTCGCGATAGCGACAACAAATAGAAACTTTGTCGGAAGGATGGGGCACCCTAAGTCTTTTGTCTATCTTTCAAACCCCGCGGTAGCGGCAGCAAGCGCTATAAAAGGCAGGATAACGAGCCCCGAAGAGATATAAAACATTGCTATTATAAAAACAGTGATAAGGCAGGGATAAAATTATGAGGTTAAAGGGAAGAGTATTTAAATTCGGTGATAATATCAATACGGATGAGATTATTCCCGCGCGCTACCTTAATACCATAGACCCGCGTATACTCGGAA
Source organism: uncultured Planctomycetia bacterium (assembly GCA_964523875.1). GTDB lineage: Bacteria > Omnitrophota > Gorgyraeia > JABMRG01 > JABMRG01 > JAUVHV01. The sequence continues at coordinate 7,089 of CAZGAS010000003.1, forward strand.
ACCATTGTATGGAGGATGCGGATCCGGAATTCGCGAAAAAGGTAAAAAAAGGGGATATTATCGTAGCAGGCAGAAACTTTGGCTGCGGCTCTTCCAGGGAGCATGCGCCTATATCAATCAAGGCCTGCGGTATCTCGTGTGTTATCGCAGAAAGTTTCGCCAGGATATTTTATCGTAACGCGATAAATATAGGCCTGCCGATATTAGAGCACAAGGAGTTATCAAAGGATGTGGAAGATGGGGATGCAATAGAGGTGGACCTCTCTAAAGGAAAGATTCATGATAATACAAGGGGTAATGAGTACCGCACGCAGGCGTTTCCTGAGTTTATGCAGAGGATAGTTAAGGCAGGTGGGCTGATGAAGTACATAAAAAAGGTTAAATAGGTATTTAACGCAAAAGGCCTCTTTGCCGGCGTTAATATAGCGGGCAGGTATGACACGAAAGGATTGTACTAAAATGTATAAGATAGCTGTAATACCCGGTGATGGAACAGGCCCTGAGGTAGTAAACGAGGGATTAAAGGTTTTAAAGGCCGCGTCAGAAAAGTTCAATTTTCAATACGAGACAAAGAGTTTTGACTGGGGCGGCAGGAGATACCTAAAGACAGGCGAGACTATACCGGAGGGCGGGATTGACGAGCTTAAGGGATTCGACGCTATATTTTTAGGCGCTATAGGAGACCCTGATGTCAAGCCCGGTATCCTGGAGAAAGGTATATTGCTACAGACGAGATTCGATCTTGAGCAATATATCAACCTGCGCCCTGTAAAGCTTTATCCCGGAGTAGAGACGCCTATAAAAGGTAAGGGGCCTGATGACATAGATTTTGTTGTTGTTCGTGAAAACACCGAAGGCCTTTATAAAGGAATGGGTGAGTTTCAAAACAAGGGTACAAAAGATGAAGTCGCTATACAGATTTCATATAATACGCGTAAAGGTGTCGAGCGTTGTATAAGGTACGCGTTTGAATTTACAAAGAAACGTAATAAGAGAAAAACGCTTACACTATGCGGAAAGACCAATGTATTGACATATGCGTGGAGCCTCTGGGAAAGAACATTTTACGAGGTTGCGAAAGAATATCCTGATATAAAGACAGAGTACGCTCATGTTGACGCGACATGCATGTGGTTTATAAAGAACCCCGAGTGGTTTGATGTTATTGTAACAGATAATATATTCGGAGATATAATAACGGATCTGGGAGCTATGATACAAGGTGGAATGGGAATCGCCGCGGGTGGCAATATAAATCCTGAAGGGGTATCAATGTTTGAACCTATAGGCGGATCCGCGCCAAAGTATACAGGCAAGAATGTTATAAATCCGCTGGCGGCAATCGGAGCTGTACAGATGCTGCTTAGCCAGATAGGCCAGAGCCAGGCATCGGAGGCTGTTGAAAAGGCTATAATGTATGTGACAGCAAACAAGGTAAAGACACTTTCAGCGGGAAAGATGGGTTACTCAACATCAGAGGTTGGTGACCTGGTAGTTGAAAATCTATAATATAGGTAAAGGTAGAGGTAAAGGTGGAGTGCTATGAAAAGATATAATGTCGCGGTAGTCGGTGCTACAGGTGTTGTTGGTACCCGGATGCTTGATACCCTCGCAAAGAGGGGATTTCCTGTTAAGGAGGTGCGCCCTCTTGCGTCGAAAAGATCTATAGGAAAGCAGGTAAGCTTTAAGGGCAAAAAACTAAGGGTAAAGCTTCTTACAGAGAATGCTTTTTCAGGTATCGATATAGTATTATCAAGCGCTGGAGCGTCTATAAGCAAAAGATTTTTGCCATCTGCTGTTAAGGCAGGGGCGGTATGCATAGATAATACATCCGCGTACAGAATGGATGCTAAGGTACCCTTGGTCGTGCCTGAGGTAAATCCGGAAGATGTCTTTCGTCATAACGGTATCATCGCGAATCCGAATTGTTCTACTATACAGATGGTTCTAGCCCTAAAACCATTACACGATTACGCGCGAATAAAGAGGATAGTCGTATCTACCTATCAGGCGGTATCCGGTGCTGGCAATCCCGCGCTTTCACAATTGGAAAAAGAGCTGGCTCTTATTGGTTCAAAGCGCAGCGGCAGGCTATCCAAGAGATATAAGCCGGAAAAGTTTCCTTACCAGATAGCGCGTAACCTTATACCGCAGATAGATGTATTTCTTGATAACGGTTATACAAAGGAAGAGATGAAGATGGTCAATGAGACCAGAAAGATTTTACATGATAAGTCTATTGGTATAACCGCTACATGTGTCAGGGTTCCTGTATTTGTCGCGCATTCAGAGGCTGTTAATATAGAGACAAAAAGGCCCCTTACCCCCACAAAGGCAAGGCAGCTTCTTAAGACAAGTCCCGGAATTAAGATAATAGATAATTTTGCGAAGCTGGAATATCCTATGCCTGTAGACGCGGCCGGCATGTATGATACATATGTAGGCAGGATACGTAAGGACGAAAGCGTAAAGAATGGTTTAAATCTATGGATTGTTTCGGATAATCTTTTAAAAGGCGCGGCATTGAACGCGGTACAGATAGCTGAACTGCTTATTAAGAAAATCTAATATGTGATATCAAAAAATAACAGGTTCCCATGAAAAACATAAAGATTGAGATAGAATACGACGGAACCAATTATCATGGTTGGCAGATTCAACATAGAAAATCTGAGAGTATCAGAACAGAGAAGACGATACAGGGTGTAATTGAAAGAGTCTTAAGCGGTATATTACAGGAAGAGATAAAGGTAAGTGGTTCAGGTAGGACTGATAGTGGCGTTCATGCCGTAGGACAGGTTGCGAATTTCAAGACAAAATCTAAGATGCCCATGGCTGTTATGCAAAGGGCGCTTAACTCACTCCTGCCAAAAGATATAGTTATTGTTGATATCGAGGAAGCGAATTTAAATTTTCATGCCCGGTTTGACGCCCTTTCAAAGACCTACCGTTACCAGATACTTAATCGCGCTTATTCTACGTCATTTGATAGGTTATACCAGCTTCACGTCTCTTATAAGCTTGACGCGAAACTTATGGCCCGCGAAGCACGCGCGTTAATAGGCAGAAAAGATTTTAAATCTTTCCAGGCGGCAGATAAGAAAGAACGCAACTCTATAAGAAATATCAAGAGGTTATCTGTGTGCAAAGACGGCACGATAATAAATATTGATATAGAGGCTAATGGTTTTTTGTATAATATGATACGCAATATTGTTGGCACGCTTATTGGGATAGGCAGGGGAAAACTCCCCCCTGGAAGCATGCGGAAGATATTATTGGCAAAGGACAGGGCCAAGGCAGGCTCAACAGCTCCGGCTAAGGGTCTTTCACTTATGCGTGTAAAGTACAGAAGCATTAAGCATTAAGTTTCTTTCCTGGGGCTTTATTATTGCCCTTGGCGTATTTTGTTACAACAGGATATTTAGGCAATAAGAGCGTTAGTTGAGGAATTCGATATTTACTAGGGTCCTTTAGATGATCCCGATTGGTTGCATCTTCAGGTCGCTTTGCTCGGGTACAGGGTTAATTCGCACTTATGAGTTATGTCGTTTTTGCAAAACTCCATAACTCATGTGCTCATTAAAAAAGCACTTGACAACCTGCGGGTATTTGTGCTAAAATTCACGTTCTTTAAGGAGAAATATTATTGTGAAGACATATATGGCGAATAATAAGGATATAAACCAGAAATGGTTCTTAGTTGATGCCAAAGACAGGGTTCTTGGAAGGCTCGCGACTCGTATAGCTATTCTTCTGCGCGGAAAACACAAACCAGAGTATACCCCGCACGTAGATTGCGGTGATGGAGTTATTGTTATAAACGCAAGCAAGATAAGGGTTACCGGCAAGAAGATGCAGGATAAAGAGTATGTTACATATTCAGGATATCCTGGAGGCCGCCGTGTAAAGACTATGGATTATATGATGAAGCGTTATCCTGATAAGGTAATAAGACAGGCAGTTAAAAGAATGATACCCGACACATCCCTGGGAAGGCAGATGTTAAAGAAATTGAAGGTATATGCTGACGCGGAGCATTCACATAAGGCACAGAAACCACAGGAACTAAACGTATAATCAGAGGGGAATAAATTAGATGGTAGATGAGGCTATATATAAGGCAACAGGCCGCCGTAAAGAGGCAGCAGCTCGTGTGGTAATGAAACCGGGGAGTGGTACCTTTACGGTTAATAAAAGATCTTTAGAGGATTACTTTCCAAGAGAGACACTAAGGATGATTATACAGCAGCCGTTCGAGGTTTGTGAGCTTGTTGGAAAATATGATATAAGTGTATTAGTTAACGGTGGCGGCACATCCGCGCAGGCGGGCGCTGTTCGTCATGGTATTTCAAGGGCACTTGTTGAACTTGATGAGAACCTTAAATCCAAACTCAAGAAGGCAGGTTTTATGACAAGGGACCCCCGCATGAAAGAGCGTAAAAAGTATGGCCAGAAAGGTGCCAGGAGGAGGTTCCAGTTCTCTAAGCGTTAATATAATTTATTGGATTTTTTTTGGTGCTCGGTTTTAGGTTATTGGTTATTGCCGAAAACCAGATAACGAAAACCGAATACCGAAATTAGCGCGAAGTGCCTATTTTATCGATTGACAAGATAGGCTTTTTTGTTTTATAATTATAAAACTATATACTATAAATAAGTACTGGGAGTCAGATATGATAAATATAGCGGTCTGTGGAGCAACCGGTTATACGGGTTATGAGATAATCAAGATATTGTTAAGGCACCCAAAGGCGCATATCAAGGTCCTGACAGCAAAGCTTGATAAGCCTACGAAGATATCAGAGGAATTTCCCGAGCTTAAGGGTAAGATCGACCTTGCATGCGAAGAGCTTGTAGTCAATCATGTCCTTAAGAAGAAGGTAGATCTTGTCTTTTTAGCGCTTCCCCATAGAGTATCTATGGAATACGCGTCCAGATTTATTGATAAAGGTAAGATAGTTATTGATTTGAGCGCGGATTTTAGAATCAAAGATGTGAAAGTCTATGAAAAGTATTATGGGCAGAAGCATATATATAAGGATTATATAACTCGGTGTGTTTATGGACTCCCGGAATTATATAAGAATCGCATACAGAGAACAAGGTTTGTGGCGAACCCGGGATGTTATCCAACAGGTTCTATACTCGCCGTAGCTCCGTTAATTGCGAAAAAGATAGCGGCTAAGGATACTATTATTCTGGACGCGAAAAGTGGAGCAACCGGTGCCGGCAGAAAAGCGGCGCTTGGACTTATCTTCGGAGAGGTCGCGGAGAACCTTATGGCGTATAAGGTGGGTGTCCATCAACACTCGCCGGAGATAACACAGGAGCTTAGCACCTTAGCGGGCAAAGAGGTAGATATACTCTTTACGCCGCATCTGGTGCCTATCAGAAGGGGGATATTAACGACAGCGTATGTCTCATTGAATAAAAAGGCTGATCTTTCATCATTGCTTAGGCTCTATAGGTCATTTTATAAAAACGCGCCATTTGTTAAGATATATGATGAAGGCCTGCTCCCACAGATACACGATATAGTCAATACCAATTATTGCGGTATTGGCCTCGCGCTTTCTCTTGATAAGAAAAAAGTTATTATAGTCAGCGCTATAGACAACCTCTTAAAAGGGGCGAGCGGACAGGCTGTGCAGAATATGAATCTTGCCTGCGGCTTTCCTGAAACAATGGGTTTGGAATAGATGAAAAGTATAAGAGGCGGTATTACAGCGCCGAGAGGTTTTTTTCAGGCAGGTATATATTGCGGAATAAAAAAGAAGGCCCTGGATCTCGCGCTTATTCTATCTGAAGTACCGGCAGCGGCATGCGGCTTGTTTACATCGAATAGTTTTAAAGCAGCCCCTGTAGTGTTAAGCAAGAAGTACCTGGATAAGAAGAAGCACAGGGCTGTTATTATAAATTCAGGAAACGCGAATTGTCTCACTGGTAAGCCTGGTATTGCTGACGCTATTGCAATTTCCGACCAGCTCAGTTCTTTGATAGGATGTAGCAAGGAAGAGGTCTTGGCCTGCTCAACAGGGATTATCGGAAAGAGGCTCCCAATCAGCAGGATTAAGAGATCTCTGCCAACACTTATATCTTCGCTCCATAGAGCGCCTTCTAAAAGCGCGGCACAGGCTATAATAACAACAGACACATTTTTAAAGGAGGCCGCGTATAGTGTACAGGTAGGCCAAAGCAGTATATGCCTGGCAGGTATTGCCAAAGGCGCCGGGATGATAGCGCCTAATATGGCTACAATGCTCGCGATTCTAACAACAGACGCCAGGTTAGAAAAAAGAGTACTCAGGAAGGCCCTCAAGGAAGCTGTTGACGCGTCTTTTAATTCTATAACCATAGATGGAGATATGAGTACCAATGATACGGTTATTCTTCTGGCAAATGGTTTATCAGGAGTGGAGATATCCGAATCCAGCAGGACTTACAAAAAATTCGTAGAGGCGCTTAAAGCTCTATGCCTTGACCTGGCAAAGATGATTATAAGAGATGGAGAAGGCGCGACAAAGTTTATAGAAGTAGAGGTTGTTCACGCTAAAAACACCTGCCTGGCCAGGGAAATGGGCTTAAAGGTAGCGAATTCCCCCCTCTTTAAAACCATGTGTTATGGAAATAATCCAAACTTTGGAAGGATAGCTGCCGCGTGTGGGGCTATAAGCAGGCCTGTAGATCCGGCCAAGGTGGATATATATCTTAATGGAAGAAAAGCAGTGGATAAGGGTGTTGCTGTTACTGACAAGCTGCCAAGCGCTATCTTCAAGAGTAAAGAGATAAAGATTACTATTGACCTGAATTCAGGCAAGGCGCGCGCAAAGCTATATACATCTGATCTTAGCCCCGAGTATATAAAGATTAACGCTGCCTATTGTTAATTGTCACGCGTTATGCGCCTGCCTGCTGGTAGGCAGGTATCGCGTAAAATATTTAAACGCACAACCCCGTAAAGCTCCTTCGGAGCAACGGGGCAGGCGCACAACCCCGTAAAGCTCCTTCGGAGCAACGGGGCAGGCGCACAACGCAATACGAGATATGAGAGAGCAGATACTAAAAGATTCGCAAAAATATATAGAGCAGTTTAAGGAAAAGGTCTTTGTTATCAAGTATGGCGGTAGCATGTTGGATGATAAGGTGCTTTCGGATTCCGTTCTTGATGATATAACATCTTTTCATAATTACGCGATAAAGATAGTCTTTGTTCATGGAGGTGGCGGCGCGATAAGCAGATTAATGCAGCAGAAAGGTAAAGAGTCCAGATTTGTTGATGGTTTAAGAATTACTGATAGAGAGACAGTAAAGATAGTAGATGAAGCGCTTACATCTGTTAATGAGGGTTTTGTCCAGAGGATAGGCTCAAGGGGAGTTCTGGCGGAGCCCATATTAAGCAGCAGGAGCCTTACGATAAAGGCAAAGAAGAGGCCAGGTACTATCTCTGAAGATTTTTTAGGAGATATAGATTCAATAGCCACTAGTTATATAGAGGATGCGTTATCAAGGAAGGCTATTCCTGTTATATCGCCTGTCGCACAAGGCAGTGATAATATGCCTTATAATATAAATGCTGATATCGCGGCAGCAGCGATTGCCTCAAAGCTATGCGCGGAAAAATTGATATTATTAACAAATGTGAAAGGCGTTATGAGGGATAAGCTTGATGAAGGCAGCCTTATTTCACATATTAGTGAAGTAGAAGCGCTTGAACTTATTCAGAACAATATTATAGAAGGCGGCATGATACCAAAGGTAAGAGCAGGTATAGACGCGTTGAATAAAGGTGTAAAAAAGGTTCATATAATAAGCGGAAAGATACCCCATTCACTCTTGTTAGAGGTCTTTACTAATGAAGGTATCGGAACTGAGATTGTGAGGTAGTTTAATTATGGAAAATACGCAGGAGATAATCAATCTTTGTAATACATATGTATTGAATACCTATACAAGAACACCGATTGTTTTTGTAAAAGGTAAGGGGTCTTATCTATGGGACGAAGAAGGTAAGAGATACCTGGATTTTTTTCCGGGATGGGCTGTAAGCGGATTGGGCCATTGTCATAAAAGGGTTGTAAGCGCGGTTAGCAGGCAGCTAAAAGAGATTATCCATGTATCGAATAACTATTATAGCAAGCCGCAGGCACAGCTTGCTGAAAGGCTTTCAAGCAGCTCTTTTGGCGGCAGGGTATTTTTCTGTAACAGCGGCGCTGAAGCAAATGAGGCAGCTATAAAGCTCGCGCGCGCCTATGGTGCCGCGGAGGGAAGATATAAGATAATAACCATGGAAAAGTCCTTCCACGGAAGGACCTTGGCAACCCTTACCGCGACAGGGCAGGAAAAAGTAAAGAAAGGTTTTGCCCCATTACCGGAAGGATTTGTTCATGTGCCCTTTAATGATATTAACGCCCTCAAGGAAGCTATCGATGATATTACTGTCGCGGTCATGATAGAGCCTATTCAGGGTGAAGGCGGGATAAATATCGCTGATGATGACTATATCAGAGAGCTTCGGGTTCTTTGCAACGCGAAGGACCTCCTGCTTATTTTTGATGAAGTCCAGAGCGGTATGGGCAGGTCCGGTAAGCTTTTCGCGTACCAGCATTATAATATTCTGCCTGATGCGATGACTCTCGCCAAGAGCTTAGGAGGGGGGCTTCCTATAGGCGCTATGGTGGTAGCTGATAAATTTGTTGACTGCTTAAAGCCAGGAATGCATGCCTCAACATTTGGAGGCAGCCCTATAGTCTCCGCTGCCGCGAACGCGGTGCTTGACGCGATTGAGAAAGATAGGCTTCTTGATAACGCTAATAAGATGGGTGAATACCTTTTTAAGCAGCTCAGCAGGCTAAAGAGGAGATATCCTAAGATAATAAATAATATAAGGCATAAGGCGCTTATGGTAGGTGTTGAGCTTAATATAGACGGCAACGCGATAGTAGAAAAGTGTGTTAATAAAAGATTGCTTATTAATTGTACTCAAGGCAATATTCTAAGAATTATGCCATCTATTACCGTAAACAAAGGTGAGATTAATAAGGCCATTAGGATCTTATCTGAGGTAATCGCGAAATGAAGAAAGATCTTATATCAATAAAAGACCTGTCAATAGATGAGATTAATAATATTCTTGAGCTTGCTCAAGTGTTAAAATCAGACCCATCCGCTTATTATGAAAAATTAAACGGACAGTCTCTTGGTCTTATATTTCAGAAACCGTCTAACAGGACAAGGGTATCTTTTGATGTCGGCATGTATCAGCTAGGTGGACATACTGTTTATCTCGGGTCTGATGATATAAAACTTGGCGTAAGGGAGGCAACAAAGGATATCGCGCATACATTATCAAGATACCTTGATATTATTGTTGCCAGAACTTTTTTTCATAAGGAGGTGCTTGATCTTGCTGATAATGCTACTATACCGGTCATAAATGGCTTAAGTGACCTGTTGCACCCGTGCCAGGGGTTAGCGGATCTCTTTACTATAAAAGAGAAATTTTCTAAACTGGATGGCCTCACATTAGCGTTTATTGGGGATGGGAATAATGTTCTCCACTCACTCTTATACGCTACCTCAAAAACAGGAATCAATATTAGGATAGCCTCACCAAAAGGCTATGAGCCTGATAAGAATATACTTGCCCAGGCAAAAGAGATTGCTAAAGATGTTGGTTCAACTGTAGAGGTTGTTGACGGCAAAGATGAGGCAGCAACTGGCGCTGATATATTATACACAGATGTATGGGTATCGATGGGGCAGGAATCTGACAGGAAGAAAAGATTAGAGGATTTTCATGACTTTAGGCTTGATGCAGAGCTTCTTGCTAAGGCAAGGCCTGAGTCTGTTGTAATGCATTGCCTGCCTGCCCACAGGGGCGAAGAGGTAACAGGCGAGGTAATAGATGGGCCTCATTCTATAGTATTTGACCAGGCTGAAAACAGGCTCCATATCCAAAAAGCAATATTACTTAGATTACTAAAAAAGGATTAAGGATTAAGTTTTAAGTATTAAGCTCTTAATCCTTAGAGCTCGCTTTGATGCAAATAGATGGCGAGCGTCTTAATTCTTAATACTAAATAAGGGAGTTTTAGATGACTAAAAAGATAGTATTAGCATATTCAGGAGGGCTTGATACCTCTGTCGCTATAAGGTGGCTTAAAGAAAAAGGCTTTGATGTTATAGCCTGCCTTGTGGATGTTGGGCAAAAGGCGGATTTTCAAAAAGCAAAGGTAAAAGCCAGAAAGATAGGGGCATCCAATGTATATGTTATTGATGCTAAGAATAATCTTATTAATGATTTTATCTTTCCCGCGTTGAAGGCAAATGCTGTATATGAGGGTAAGTATTTCTTAGCGACCGCGCTTTCAAGGCCATTAATAGCAAAGGTGCTGGCAGAGGTCGCGAAAAAAGAGAAGGCAAAGTTTGTCGGACATGGCTGTACAGGTAAGGGAAATGATCAGGTAAGGATAGAGGTCTCGCTTTCCGCGCTTGCGAAAGGGCTAAAGGTTATCGCCCCTGTAAGGGTCTGGGATTTCGCGTCAAGAGAAGCGCAGATAAGGTACGCTAAGACTCATAACATTTCGGTTACCGCGACAAAGAAGAGCCCGTATAGCTTTGATGAGAATCTATGGGGAATAAGTATAGAATGCGGCGTACTTGAGAATCCTGATACAGAACCGCCTGAAGATGCTTACCAGATAACAACAGACCCTGTTAAGGCTCCAAAGAAGCCTGTATATGTAACGATTGGTCTTGAAAAAGGAGAGCCTTATAGTATAAATGGCAAGAGGCTTACCCCCATCGCGCTTATAAACAGGCTGAATATTATAGGCGCTTTACATGGTATAGGCAGAAGTGATATGGTAGAGAATAGGCTTGTTGGCATAAAATCACGAGAGATATATGAAGCCCCGGCGGCATACATACTCCATACCGCGCATAAAGAGCTCGAGGCATTGGTTCTGGACAGGGAACTCCTGCATTTTAAGGATATAGTGGCTTTAAAATATTCAGAGCTAATATATAATGGACTCTGGTACAGTAGGTTAAGAGAAGCGCTTGATAAGTTTATTGGAGACACACAAAAAAACGTTACTGGTGATGTCAGACTTAAATTGTACAAAGGTACGTGTAGTGTTGTAGGGCGAAGTTCAAAGTTTTCTCTTTACAATGAGAAGTTAGCGACATACACTGAAGAGGATAAGTTTGACCATACGGCAGCGGAAGGCTTTATAAAAGTCTGGGGCCTTCCTTACGAAAAACGGTAATTAGAGCAATAGGCATTCTAAAATAGGTGAACATACCAGTATTGCGTATTGCGTGGTGCGTATCGCGCATAATGAAAATAATATATCTATTAATACAGCTCAAGGCAAATAACGCAATACGATATATACAATACGACATACAAAATACGGAGCATACTTATGAAAAAGATGTGGGGCGGAAGGTTTAAACACGGACAGGACCCTCTATTTTGGAAGTTTCAAAGCTCTATAGATTATGATAAAGAGCTGGCTACGTATGATATAAAGGGTAGCATAGCACATGTAAAGATGCTTGGAAAGGCAAGGATTATCCCTGCCAAGGCTGCTCAATCTATTGCCAGTAATCTTGCGAAGATATTAAAGGAGCTGGAAAATAATGCCTTTAAGATAGACCCATCAGCAGAGGATATCCACAGCGCTATTTACATAGACCTTAAAAAGAAGATAGGAGATGCCGCGGATTATCTTCATACAGCAAGGTCCAGAAATGATCAGATCGTACTTGATCTAAGGATGTATGCTAAGGATAAGATATCTATTCTGGTAGGCCTTATCAGAAAGCTCCAGTCCGCGTTGCTTGACCTCTCGAAAGAGAACGCTGATGTTATTATACCAGGTCTTACCCATACCCAGCATGCTGTGCCTATTTTATTATCACATCAACTGTTAGCGTATGTTGAGATGCTTGAAAGAGATAGGAAAAGACTCTTGCAGGCGAGGGAGAGGTCTGACGAGATGCCGCTTGGCGCGTGTGCCATGGCAGGTACTTCGTTTGCCATAGACAGAAAATATGTCGCAAAGCTCCTAGGCTTTAAAAAGGTATGTCAGAATAGCATAGACGCGGTTAGTGACAGGGATTTTGTTATAGATATATTATCCGCTATAGCAGTGCTTTTCATGCATCTGTCAAGATTTTGTGAAGACATGATAATTTTTTCAACACCCGAGTTTAATATAGTTGAGATAGGAGAGGCCTTTTGCACGGGTTCTTCCATAATGCCCCAGAAGAAGAATCCCGATGCCCTGGAACTTATAAGAGGAACAAGCGCAAGGGCATACGCCAACTTAAACTCAGTAATGATTATGATGAAAGGTTTGCCCCTTTCATATAACAGGGATATGCAGCTTGACAAGGAGGAGCTTTTTGATTCTGTCAGTATGACGGAGGATGTCCTTAAGATAATGTCGGGCCTTGTCAGAAGCATAAGGACAAATAAGTCTAATAGGCTAAAGGCCTTTGAAGACGATGAATCTCTATTTGCTCTTGATATGGCAGATTATCTTGTTAGAAAGGGCTTGACATTTACAAAGGCACATACTATCGCGGGAAAGATTATCACTCATTGTATTGATAACAGATTAAAGGTATCAGCGTTGCCAATGCATGAGCTCAAGAGGTTCTCGGATAAGTTTAGCACCTGTTTTTATGAGGAGCTTGATGCGGGTAGGTCCGTAGCGAGGAAGAGTTCTGTTGGAAGTACTAATCCCTTTCTTGTTAGGCAGCAGATTAACAAGTGGATAAAAAAGATTAAGGGAAGATAGATGCATTATTTTAAATATAAAAAGAGCAAGTTATATTGCGAATCAGTCAGTATAGAAGAGATTGCCAAGGATGTAGGCACGCCATTTTATCTGTATAGTTATAAGACACTTATAAGCCATTACATGAAGATAAAAGAAGCGTTTAAGAGCTTGAAGCCTATTATCTGTTTTTCTATGAAATCTAATTCTAATCTTTCCGTGTGCAGTGCGCTGCTTAAGGCCGGTGCCGGGCTTGATATCGTTTCGGGCGGAGAGCTCTTCAAGGCGCAAAAAATAGGCGCGTCCCCTAAGAAGATTGTTTACGCGAGTGTTGGCAAGACTGCTGTTGAGATAAGTAATGCGCTTAAGGCAGGTATCCTGCTCTTTAATGTAGAAAGCATACCGGAGCTTATCCTAATAGATAAGCTCTGTGCGCGTATGGGCAAAAGGGGAAAGATCGCGATAAGGGTAAACCCCGGTGTAAAGGCAAAGACGCATAGGTATATTACAACCGGCACAAAGGATAATAAGTTTGGTATAGATGAAGACACTACCCTGCGTATTTTTCATGATAGTGCAGGATTTCAACATATCGATATAGTCGGTATACATATTCATATTGGTTCACAGATTACCCAGGCTGACCCATTTCTAAAAGCCATAAAAAAGGTCTCTACCCTGATAGAGGCTATACGTAAGGCAGGACATTGCATAGATTATCTTAATATTGGTGGAGGGCTTGGTATTATATATAATGATGAAAAGCCGCAAACAGCAAAGGACTTCGCGAGGGCTGTGACACCTATGCTGAGCAAGCTTGATGTAAAAATAATACTTGAACCAGGCAGATTTATATCAGGCAATAGCGGTGTATTGGTTACAAGGGTACTCTATATCAAAAATAGCCTAAGTAAGAATTTTATGATAGTAGATGCCGGAATGAATGATATTATGCGCCCAAGCCTTTATGGCGCTTTTCACGAGATACTTCCTGTTTCCCGCGGCCTATCCAAGGCAGAAACGAAGAAATTTGATGTGGTGGGGCCTATATGCGAAAGCGGAGATTTTCTTGCCAAAGGCAGAGAGCTTATAATTCCAGAAGAAGGTGACCTCTTAGCCGTGATGAGCGCTGGTGCTTATGGATTCTCTATGTCGAGTAATTATAATGCCCGTCCACGTGTAGCGGAGGTTATGGTTATAAACGGAAAATATTATATTATACGAAAGAGAGAGTCCTATCGGGACCTTGTAAGGGGAGAAGTTGTTCCGAAGGCGTTGAAGAATAGGTAAAGGAAAAGGTGAAGGCGAAGGAAATATATATTATAAGGATATAAAATTTAATTCTTTACCTTTACCTCTATCTTTACCTAAAACTAAGCGAGTTTTACATGAGAGTTATAAAATTTAGCAAGATGGAAGCTACGGGCAATGATTTCGTGACATTTGATAACCGAAAAAAGATAATTAGGAATCGTGTATCAGACTTTGCCCGAAAACTCTGTGATAGAAAGCTTGGTATCGGCGCTGATGGGCTATTGCTTGTAGAAAACTCCAGAATAGCGGATTTTAAGATGCGCATCTTTAATCCTGATGGTTCAGAGCCTGATATGTGTGGTAATGGCGCGCGTTGCGCGGCATTATATGCTAAACTTAATAAGATAGCCCCATATTCTATGCGGATAGATACAAGGGCGGGCTTATTAAGCGCTAAGGTAGGTAGCGCGAGCGTTAAGATAAATATGACAGAACCTAAGGAGATTCAATTGGGGATAGGCCTTAATCTCATGAATAAGGCCTATAAACTTCATTATATTAACACAGGTGTCCCGCATGTAGTCTGTTTTGTTAAGGATGTAGATAGGGTGGATCTTATAGCTATTGGCAGGGCTATAAGGTACCATAGATTGTTTATGCCCGCGGGGACGAATGCAAATATTGTATCTCTTAAAGGTAGAGCGTCAATCCTGGCAAGAACCTATGAAAGAGGCGTTGAAGATGAAACATTGGCCTGCGGTACAGGTTCTGTCGCGTCAGCTGTCATATCCGGTATTGTTAAGGGCCTCAAGTCTCCTGTAACGGTACATACCAGGGGAGGGAATTTGAAAATATATTTTACATTAAAGAACAATAGTGTTGGTAATGTATTTCTTGAAGGCAAGGCAAGAGAGGTTTTTAAGGGCCAAATAAAAGTTTAATAAACCTAAAGGAGTTCACTATGTTTAAAGGTTCAATGGTCGCTATAGTAACCCCGTTTAAAAATAATGGTACAGAGCTAGATGAAGGGAAGCTTAAAGATCTTGTGGATTTTCAGATAAGCAATAATACCTTTGTTATTGTGCCATGCGGCACAACTGGAGAATCAGCGACTTTATCAATAGAAGAACATGAGAAGGTAATAGATATTGTGATACGAACAGCCAAAGGCAAGGCCAAAGTAATGGCAGGCACAGGCTCTAACAATACCGGTGAAGCTATAGAACTTACAAGGCACGCTAAAGAGGCTGGAGCGGACGGGGCCTTAATAATAACCCCGTATTATAATAAGCCTACGCAAGAGGGCATATATCGTCACTTTAAAGCGCTCTCTGATTCAGTAGATATCCCGCTTATAGCATATAACATAGCCTCACGCACAGGAACAAATATCACGCCTGAAACTATGCGCAGGCTCTCAACATTAAAGAATGTGGTAGCGGTTAAAGAGGCGAGCGGTGACTTAAACCAGATGGCTGAAATAAGGTACATGTGCGGTGATGATTTCGGTCTTATATCAGGGGATGATTTACTTACATTTCCTATCCTTGCTATCGGTGGATGCGGCGTAATATCAGTAATAGCTAATATAATACCAAGGGATGTCTCTGATATGGTAAGCGCTTTTATGAATGGTGATATCGAGAAAGCAAGAGAGCGTTATTTTAAGATGCTTCCGCTTGTTAAGGCTATATTTATAGAGACAAATCCGATTCCTATCAAGACTGCTATGAGCATACTGGGTATGATAGAACCGGATACGAGATTACCAATGTGTAATATATCAGAAGCGAATAAAGATAAACTGAAAATAGCTTTAAGCGAATACGGTTTGATATAAGAACACTACTATCAAAGTAAGGGAGTCACAATGGTTACACGAATAGCTATCACAGGTTGCTGCGGCAGGATGGGCATGCGTATTGCTTCTTTTGCTTTCGCGGATAAAGATTTTGAAATAGTTGGAGCTACAGAGATAAGGTCTCATCCGAAGATAGGTTCAAACCTCGGCAGTTTTATAGGAGAAGACGCGCTGGATATACAGGTAACTAGTGATTTGAGCCTTGCTGTGAAGAACGCGGATGTTATCATAGATTTTACAACACCGGTTATGACACTCTCCAATCTAATGATTGCCAGGAACGCGAAAATACCGATAGTTATAGGTACTACAGGGCTTATGGATGAAGAGCAAAGGGGCATAGAGGCCAGTGCCAAGGTAATCCCTGTTTTTGCCTCTTCTAACATGTCTATTGGCGTAAACCTGCTCTTTCGTTTGGTACCTGAATTAGCAAGCGCGTTAGGTGAGGATTATGACATAGAAATAATCGAGATGCACCATAATAAGAAGAAGGATGCCCCGAGTGGAACTGCCAGGATTTTGGCTCAAAAAATAGCGGAGGCGAAGGGGAAGAGAATAAAAGATATCGGGATATATGGCAGAGAAGGTAACGTGGGCCAAAGGGGTAAGAACGAGATAGGCATACACGCGGTACGTGCTGGTGATATTGTAGGCGAACATACTGTTATATTCGCGGGTAAACATGAGAGAATCGAGATAACTCATCGCGCTAATTCCCGTGACATTTTTGCCAGGGGCGCTTTATCTGCCGCGAAGTATATCGCGGATAGATCACCGGGACTATATAATATGCAAGACGTTATAGAAGGAGTTTAGGTTATGATGAATATTGATACATCCAGCAGGCTTAAGAAATTACCACCGTATCTTTTCGCGGAGATAGATAGGATAAAAAAGCAGGCTATTAGTGAAGGTAAGGATATAATAGATTTAGGCGTAGGGGACCCTGATAGGCCCACGCCTATGCATATAATAGAGAAGCTTTATGAAGCTGCCCGGGATCCAAGGAACCATCATTACGCGATGGAGATGGGGCTTTTAAGGCTGCGCGAAGCGATAGCAGCCTGGTATAAACGGCGTTTCAATGTAGAGCTGGATCCTGAGTCAGAGGTTCTTCCTTTAATTGGCTCCAAGGAAGGAATAGCGCATATACCACTTGCTTATGTAAACCATGGGGATGAGGTATTAATTCCCGATCCTTGTTATCCTCCGTATAAGTCAGGTACTATATTCGCGGGCGGGGTTCCTTATCTTATGCCGCTTCTTCCTGAAAATGACTTCCTGCCGGATCTTGCCGCGATTGATTATCAGGTTGCCAAGCGCGCGAAGATTATGTTCTTAAACTACCCTAATAATCCTACATCAGCAGTAGCGACAGAGGCCTTTTTTAAGAAAGCGATAGATTACGCGAATGAGCATGATATCATTGTTTGCCACGATGCCGCTTATTCTGAGATGGCATATGATGATTATAAACCCCAGAGCTTTCTTGAATGCGCCGGCGCGAAAGAAACGGGTGTCGAGTTTCATTCTCTATCAAAGACTTATAATATGACAGGGTGGAGACTCGGTTTTGCCTGTGGCAACGCGGATGTGATATCAGCATTAAGAAAAGTAAAATCGAATATTGATTCAGGTATATTTCAGCCTGTGCAATTCGCGGGTATCATAGCCCTTGAGAGTGATCAGTCATATATAGATAAACTTAATGCTGTATATCAGCGAAGAAGAGATGTCCTGGTAGATGGCTTAAATTCTCTTGGCTGGAAAGTCGCCAAGCCTAAGGCTACTTTTTATGTTTGGGTACCTGTGCCACCGGGATACACCTCAAATGAGCTTACAAAATCTTTGCTTGAAAAGGCCGATATCGTTACGACCCCGGGTGTTGGTTTTGGTCCCAATGGCGAAGGCTATATAAGAATAACATTGACAGTGCCTGAAGAGAGGTTGCAAGAAGCTGTAGACAGGATAAAGAGGCTGCATCAATGAGTAAGGTGTATGTAGGCATAGGCTCAAATCTTGGCGACAGGCAGTTGAATATAGATAAGGCATTAGAAAAACTAAAGACAAGAAAAAATATCCAATTTAGCGAAGTCTCAGCTATTATAGAGACAGACCCTGTTGGCAATGTCAACCAGCCTAAATTTTTAAACGCCTGCTGTAGAATAGATACAACCCTTTATCCCGATGAGCTTTTAAGCGTCCTGAAGTCTATTGAGCGTGAAATGGGAAGGGGTAGAGATTCTGCTCCAAAGAGGCTTAATCATGAAGAGCAGTTAAAAGCGCTTGAAGAGGGCAGGAACGTGGAGGATATGTCAAGAGGTAAACAATCTCTCGCGCGTAACCCGGAAGATGATGATAAATGGGACCCGCGTATAATTGATCTTGATATACTTTTATATGATGATATTATAATGAGAGGAAACAACCTTATTATACCACACAAGCTATTGCATGAGAGAATCTTTGTGTTAGAACCACTTTCCCAGATAGCATCAGAGCTTATTCACCCTGTGTTTAAAAAATCTATAAGAGATCTCTTAATAGAGTGCAAAGCGCATAATAATACTTCTACTCAAAAGCAGGAGTTACTTGTTAAAGAGTTCAATGAAAATGCTACGGTACCGGTGCTTGCGCATCCGCAACCCAGTAGCCCAAAGACATTTCTTGGATTAATTTGCAAGTTGCTTAGAATACCATATCCTAAATTAACACAGACAGGTACCAGGGATGAGGCTCATTAGAAGTTTAAGCGCGATCACTTCCGCTGTAAAGGTGTTTCGAAAGAGTAAAAATAAGATAGGCTTTGTTCCTACGATGGGAGCTTTCCATGAAGGCCACATTTCGCTTATCAGAAGAGCTAAGAAAGAAAACAACAAAGTAGTAGTGAGCGTATTTGTAAATCCTATACAGTTTGGGCCCAATGAGGATTATAGGAAATATCCCAGAGATATCAGCAGGGATAAAGAGCTGGCAGAGAAGGCTGGCTGCGATATTTTATTTTATCCATCCGCGGGGTCAATGTATCCTAAAGGTTTTAATACCCATGTTGAACCTGAAGGCCTCTCAGCTCTTATGTGCGGCAAGTTACGGCCCGGCCATTTCAAGGGTGTCGCGACTATTTGCGCGAAATTGTTTAATATTGTAACTCCGGATACAGCGTATTTTGGCCAGAAAGATTACCAGCAGGCTCTTATTATAAAAAACATGGTTAAGGATCTTAATATGGATATCAGGATTAAGATACTGCCTATCGTCAGAGAGATATCCGGCCTTGCTTTGAGTTCACGCAATAGATATTTAACTCCGGCGGAGAGAGAAGACGCAAGGCTGCTTTACAGGGTCTTAAAAAAAGCAAGAAGTATAATAAGGCAAGGAGAGCAGGATTCATCTAAGCTGCGGTCGATAATAGACAATATATTAAAGAAGCCCGGTATTAAGATAGAGTATATAAGTATAGTTGATCCTGATACCCTTGAGGAGAAGAAGATGATTGATTCAAGTTTCTTGGTGGCGTTGGCAGTCAAGATTGGCAGGACAAGGCTTATTGATAATATGATGATAAAGATCAAGAATTAAGTATTAAGTTGTAAGTATTAAATTTTGTATTTTTTACTTAATCCTTAATACTTAATGCTTAATACTTTAATTAGAATAATCAAAAAAGGAGCAAAAAATATGTTAAGGATAATTTATAAATCCAAGATTCACAACGCGACAGTAACAGACGCTAACCTGGATTATTCAGGAAGTATTACAATAGATTCAGAATTGTTAAAGATCGCGGATATATTTCCCGGTGAGAAGGTCCAGGTTGTGAACCTTAATAATGGTACAAGGATCGAGACATATGTTATCGAAGGAGACGCTGGCAAAGGAACTATCTGCATGAACGGTGGTGCTGCCAGATGCGCGCAAAGGGGAGACAAACTAATTATAATATCCTATTGTCTGGTTGAGTCCAAGGAGGTGTCTACTTTTAACGCGAAGAGGGTGTTTCTTAATGACAAAAATGGAGTAAAGAAATTATGATGGAAAAATATACAGAAGCGACTAATAGGCAGTATATAGAGAAGTTAAAAACCCGCATTGTTGAACTTAAGAAAAAGCGCAACGCTGTTATAATAGTTCATAATTACCAGAGAGATGAAATTCAGGAGATAGCTGATATTACAGGCGACTCCCTGGGGCTGAGCAAGGCAGCTATTAATATAAGGGCGGATGTTATTGTTTTTTGCGGGGTCCATTTTATGGCAGAGACAGCTTATATATTAAATCCAAAAAAGACGGTGCTGCTTCCGGTAAAAGAGGCCGGATGCCCTATGGCAGATATGATTACGCCTGAAGCGTTAAGAAAAAAGAAAAAGGAATATCCCGGTGTGCCCGTTGTATGCTATGTCAATACCGCCGCTGCGATTAAGGCAGAGAGCGATATATGCTGTACTTCGCGTAATGCCGTTGAGGTGGTAAACTCTCTTCGGGAGAAGAGAGTAATGCTTATCCCTGATAAAAATCTTGGTTCTTATGTCCAATCACAGTTGCCTGAAAAAGAGATAATATTATGGGAAGGGTTTTGCCCTACCCATATAAGGGTTTTGCCTGACCAGATTTTAGAAACTAAAAATTTACATCCTGACGCGGAATTTATAGCTCATCCTGAATGTAATCCTGATATTCTTGCTCTGGCGGATAAGATTACATCAACAGGCGGTATGCTTGAACATATAAAGAACTCAAAGAGGAGAGATTTTATTATCGGAACAGAGATGGGCATGTTGTACAGGCTAAGGCAAGATAATCCTGATAAGAGGTTTTTTCTGCCTACAGATCATCTCTTATGCGCGAGTATGAAACTTACGACTCTTGGGTGGATAGTTAACTCGCTTGAGCTTATGGTTTACAAAATATCTGTTCCTGAAAATATAAGGATACGTGCGTACAAATCAGTGGAGAGAATGCTTGCTATCTCCGGTGAAAAGAAATGGGTATCTGTATCGGGTAACTAGAGAGATAAGCTTGGAAACAGTTTCAAGCACTAATGAGGGATTATGTTAAAAAAAATAGGCATAGTAGGTTGTGGCACTATAGGTAGTTTTATCGCGAAAGCTGTGGATAATGAATTAAAATCTTTCGCGAAGATTGCCGGACTCTGTGATATAGATAACGAACGCGCTGTGGATCTTTGTAAAACGCTTTCACAAAAACCACCGATAGTTTCAATTAGCAGGCTTATTGATAGCTCAGATATTGTAGTGGAGGCAGCATCAGGCAGGGCATCTTTTGATTTGACAAGGGAAGTTCTTTTGAATAAGAAAGATGTTTTGGTAATGAGCATTGGCGGGCTGCTTGGAAAGAGTGAGGAGTTGTTTGCGATAGCGAGAAAGAATAGAGCAAAGATAATTCTTCCCAGCGGCGCGATATGTGGATTAGATGGTATAAAATCCGCTGGTATAGGTTCAGTGACGAAGGTTACTCTTACAACACGAAAGCCTCCAAAGGGCCTTAGAGGTGCCCCTTATATAATTGAGAATGGGATAGACCTTGACGCTATAACCAATGAGTATGTTATATTTGAAGGTACCGCGCAGAAAGCGGTCCAGGCTTTTCCTAAGAACATTAATGTTTCCGCGCTCTTGTCCATCGCGGGTATAGGTGCGGAAAAAACAATAGTAAAGATTGTTACTTCCCCCGAGTATACAGTTAACGTGCATGAGGTTGAAGTGGAAGGAGATTTTGGAAAGCTCCTTACCCGCACAGAGAATGTTCCTTCACCACAAAATCCAAAGACGAGTTTTTTGGCGCCGCTTTCCGCGGTATCCGCTTTAAGGCAATACCTTGATGATTCTGTCAAGATTGGTGCCTGAGTCCGTGTGATACAAAATTCATTAAGAACTGTAAATACCCGGAGAGAATTTTAAAAATATTTTTTAAAATATTTTCTTAAAAAAGAAAAAAGTTCTTGCACCCCTCTTAAAAAAAGCGTAAAATAAAATTAATAAAATATTTCTGAAGGGAGGTGAAAATATAAAATGGCAACAAAAGTATTAAAATGTAAAATTAAAAGAGAAAAAGGTTTTCTTTATTATTTGGATAAAAAAGGAAATGTTTCAAAGGCAACGATGGCTCGTGGTAAGAAGAAAGGCGGCAGCCCTAAGGTTGTTGTTAAAGCAGGTATTATTAGGGAAAAGGGGTATCTTTATTTTATAGATAAGCAGGGTGATGTTGCAAAGGCAACGATGGCACGTGGTAAGAAAAAGAAGAAGGTCGCCAAGAAGAAGGTAGTAAAGAAAAAGGTAGCAAAGAAAAAAGCCAAGAAGAAGGTAACGAAGAAGAAAGCCAAGAAGAAGAAATAGCATATAACGGCTAAACCTTTTACTAAAAAAGGAGGGAAACATGGCAGCAAAGAAAAAGGCAAAGAAAAAGGTAGCGAAGAAAAAGGTAGCGAAGAAAAAGGTAGCAAAGAAAAAGAAGAAATAAGTATTAATATATATAAAGTAATCTGAAACAGACAGCCCCTTTTAGCAGAATGCTTAAAAAGCTTATTGCGAGAAGGGGCTTCCTGTTATGTAAATAAATATGAATAATAAATACATTACAATAAAAGGCGCAAGAGAGCATAACCTGAAATCTATCAATCTGAAGCTTCCGCGTAATGAACTTACGGTAATTACCGGTTTGTCAGGTTCGGGAAAGTCTTCACTTGCCTTTGATACTATATACGCTGAAGGCCAGCGTAAATATGTTGAGAGTCTTTCCGCGTACGCGCGTCAATTTTTAGAACAGATGCAGAAACCAGATGTTGACCATATAGAAGGACTTTCGCCGAGCATAGCTATACAGCAGAGAAGGGCTGGTTCAAACCCCCGCTCTACAGTTGCGACTGTTACCGAGATACATGATTATTTAAGGTTGCTTTTTTCAAGAATAGGCAATATCTATTGCTATAAGTGCTCTAAATTAATAACCCACCAGTCCGCGCAGCAGATTATAGACAAGATAAACCAGTACATTATTAATACGCCTGTTGTAATATTAGCGCCGGTTATACGTGGTAAAAAGGGTGAGCACAACGATCTTTTCAATAATATAAAAAAGAACGGGTTTATACGCTGCAGGATAGACGGGAAAATATATGACCTTGCTGAAGATATTAAGCTCAATAAAAACAAAAAACATAATATCGAGGTTGTGGTAGATAGATTAGTGATAAAGCCTAGCACGCGTAAACGCCTAGCTGATTCTATTGAAACCGCTTTAGGCCTTGGCAGTGGATTAATTATTGTCTCTATACAGCCTCTTGCGCAGACAGAAAACCAAACACCTAAAACTGAAACACTATACAGCTCTCAAAATGCCTGTGTCGATTGCGGGATAAATTATGAGACACTTGAACCTCGCGTGTTTTCTTTTAACTCTCCATACGGGGCCTGCCCGGCTTGTAATGGATTAGGCCACAGTACGGAGATAGATCCCGATCTTGTTATACCGGATAAATCCAAATCCATTAGAGGCGGCGCTATAGATCCATGGCGAAAAGGCGGAAAGTCTTTGCTTTTATATTATTATAAGCTTCTTAGCGGGTTTGCTGATGATTATCATCTTAGCCTTGATAAACCGTTTAAGGGCCTTAGTAAAAGAACGCAGGATATTGTTTTATATGGAAGCAGGGACAAGGCGAGAGAAGGGGTATATTTTGAAGGGGTTATCCCTAACCTGGAACGCCGTTTTAAAGAGACTGATAGTGAATATATGCGTAATGTTATCCATGAGTACATGTCAGTGCAGCCCTGCACTCGCTGTAAAGGCAGAAGGCTTAAGGAAGAGTCTCTGTCAGTAAAGATTGCACAAAAGAGTATCGCGGATATATGTAGTTTCTCCATAACTCAGGCCTTTGATTTTTTTAGTAACCTAAAGCTTAACGCCAAAAGTAAGCAGATAGCAAGGCAGATACTAAAAGAACTTAATAGCAGGCTCAAGTTTTTGTTAAATGTAGGCTTGGGTTATCTTACCTTGGATCGTATCAGCTCTACGCTTTCAGGCGGGGAGGCGCAGCGCATCAGGCTTGCTACCCAGATAGGAGCCGGATTAGTAGGTGTTCTCTATGTACTGGATGAGCCAAGTATAGGCCTTCACCAGAAGGATAATTCCAAGCTTCTTTCCACGCTTCAGGCCCTACGCGATATTGGTAATACTATTGTTGTTGTAGAGCATGATGAGGCTATGATAAGAAGCGCGGATTTTGTTGTGGATTTAGGCCCCGGTGCCGGCAAAGAAGGTGGAGAGTTGATATATAGCGGCCGCGTAAAAGGCCTTTTGAAGAACAAGGCTTCTCTGACCGCGAAGTATTTAAATGGTGGCCTGAGAGTAGCTCTGTCTGGTAATCCCAGAGATTACAAAAAAAGAAAAAAACTTGTTATCAAAGGGGCGAGCGAGCACAACTTAAAGGGGATTGACGTCTCTTTGCCCTTGGGTACATTTAATTGTGTAACAGGCGTGTCTGGTTCAGGAAAATCTACATTAGTAGATGAGATACTCTTCAGGGCGCTTGCGAAGAAATTCTATAATTCTACTCAAGCTCCGGGCAAGCATAAAAAAATATTCGGAAGTGAGCATATAGATAAAGTAATAGTTGTAGACCAGTCACCTATAGGACGCACGCCGCGTTCTAACCCCGCGACTTATACAGGCGCGTTTGGTTATATAAGAGAGCTATTTTGCAAGCTTCCTGAAGCGAAAATAAGAGGGTATAAAGCAGGCCGGTTCAGTTTTAATGTTAAAGGCGGCAGGTGTGAAATTTGTGAAGGGGACGGGGTAAAAAAGATAGAGATGCATTTTCTTCCTGATGTTTATATTCAATGTCAGGCTTGCAAGGGGAAGCGTTTTAATCATCAAACGCTTGAGGTCAAATACAAGGGCAAGTCCATATCAGATGTGCTTGAGATGGCTATTGATGATGCCCTGGAGTTGTTTGCTAATATCCCTCCTGTATATAAAAAGCTTAAGACTCTCTCTGATGTTGGCTTAGGTTATATCGAACTCGGCCAATCCGCTACAACGCTTTCTGGTGGTGAAGCACAGAGAGTGAAACTTTCAACAGAGCTTTCAAAGCAAGCAACCGGCAGGACCCTCTATATTCTAGATGAGCCTACTACAGGGTTACATTTCGCGGATGTAAATAAGCTCTTATCAGTATTGAACAGGTTGGTTGTTCAAGGTAATACAGTACTGGTTATAGAACATAATCTTGATGTTATAAAATCCGCGGATTATATTGTAGATTTAGGCCCTGAAGGTGGGGAAAAAGGTGGTAATATAGTTGCCTCCGGTTCTCCTGCTGAGATTGCCAAAAATAGATATTCTCATACAGGACGTTACCTTAAGGGAGCATTTTCTTTTTGAGTAGTATAAATATTGCGGCAGTCTTTTGCCCTGTTGAGGGTATTATGTCAGCATAGGTATGAAATACTCCGCTAAACGCCTATTTTATTATTGAATTAACTTTTACTTAATGATATACTTATTCTGCAATGAAATCTATATACAATCCCCTTATCGTAATTATACTTGTTTGCTCTATCAGTGCGCCTGTTAGCCTCTATGCGGATAATGAGCCAGCGGATGCCCAGCTACTATTTGCTAGAAAGACGTTTGAGGATGGCTTATATGACTTGACAATAGAGAAAGCAAACCAGTCTCTTGCTTATTATCCAGCTGGCCAACAGGTTGGCGAGGCCCGTATGCTTATCGGGAAGTCCTATTTTTACAAAGGCGAGTACTCCAAGGCATTGAATCAGTTCGAGTCTGTATTGGGTATTGATGATTCAAAGTTTAAGGATGACGCGTTATACTGGTGCGGGGAAGTTAATTTCAAGGTTGCTGAGTATGATAGCGCTATATCATTTTATCAACGCCTTATCGATAAGTACCCACTCTCTACATACGCTCCATACGCTTATTATTCACGCGGTTGGGCTTATTATAAAAAGAGTGATATGCAAAAGGCATTAGAGGATTTTGAAAAGGTAATAGATGAATATCCAAAATCAAAGATTCTGCCATCAGCTGTTTACAAGACAGCGGAATGTTATTATGACCTTTCTGAACTTAGCAAAGCAAAAAAGCAGGTAGAGTATTACCTGAAGCGGTTTCCATTGTCAAATGAAGCAAAGGACGCGCTATTTTTAAACGCGGAGATACTTTACCATCTTGAGGATTATGAAGGCGCTATTGTTTTATACAAAGACGCTTTAGAGCTTTCAGGCGCTGAAAAGTGGATACCCCATGCCCGCCTTGCTATAGGTTGGTCATATTTTAAGATGTCAGAATATGATAAATCTGCTAAAGAATTTCAGTCTATTGCTGAGAATGATCTCTTCGATGGTTTGAAGGATAATGCTCTTTTTGGGTTAGGCCGTTCTTATAGTATGCAGGGCCAGAACAGCGACGCTATAATTGCTTATGAGTGCTTGCTGGATGTATACCCCGCAAGCAG
Organism: uncultured Planctomycetia bacterium; assembly: GCA_964523875.1. Taxonomy (GTDB): domain Bacteria; phylum Omnitrophota; class Gorgyraeia; order JABMRG01; family JABMRG01; genus JAUVHV01. The sequence goes on from CAZGAS010000003.1 coordinate 33,490, forward strand.
GTATAGAGAGGAGGCTTATTTTCAGAAAGCGGAATCACTCTATAATATCGGCCACTACGCGAACGCGGTCACAGCATATGAAGAGTTTTTGAATAATTTTTCCAAAAGCAAACTTTTGCCGGAAGTGCACTATAATCTTGCGTGGACTTTCCTACGTTTTGATAAGCCAAAGGAGGCAATACTGCAGTTCAAGCAGTCAAAAGAACTTTCTGATGACAATAATTTTAAGGCAAGTTCAATGTGTCGTATTGGTGATATCTATTTTGACATAGGTGATCATGAACAGGCCCAGCAATATTACGATAATGTACTCAATGAATATCCAGATAATTATTACGCTGATTACGCTCAATATAGGCTTGGCGAGATCTTTGTCAGTATTAATGAACCTGCTAACGCGATAATTACGTTTAAGAGCTTTGTGACTAATTTTCCGAAGAGCAAACTTATGGATAAGGTGATATTCCAGTTAGGTGATATATATTATAAGCAGGCTAATTACGAATTTGCGATAAAAGAATATAACAGGGTAATTGAAGAATTCTATAATAGCGCATTTAAGGATAAGGCACTATACCAGATAGGGAGTTGCCATTACAATACAGGCGATTACGCATCCGCGGCAGAGATCTTTAAGGGTATAATAATCAAGGCTTCTGATAAGGAGCTAGAAAGGCTTTCGAGATACGAATTAGGTTGGTGCTATTACCGGATGGGGAAAGAAAAAGCCGCCATAAAGATATTTGATAATTACCTTATACACTATCCGGATAGCGATATAACCGCTGATATTATTTTCTGGTTTGCGCAGAGCTATTACAGCAAAGGCCGTTACCCCAGGGCAAAGATTAGCCTAAACAGGGTTATCGTAGGTTTTCCAAAGAGTGTGTTGGTAGATGACGCGAATTATCTTCTTGGATGGGCATTTTATCGTGAAGGCAGGCTCCAGCAGGCTCTTGACCAATTCGAGAGTGTTATAACCCGTTATCCGAATAGTGATTCAGCGTATAATGCCGCGATAGCGCTTGGTGATATCCTGACAGAATCGGGAAAGTACGAGGAAGCGGTAGAGAGGCTTGAACGTCTTCTTATTCGTTATCAAGACCTGCAGTTTCAAAAGATAATGAATAAAAAGATAGGCCTTATATATCAGTCAAAAGGTTTTTATAGCAAGGCTACCAGGTATTATAGGAAAGCGCTTACATCAGATGATAATGATTTTAACGCGGAACTGCAGTTTCGGATAGCTGAATGCATGGAAGATGAATCTCGTTTTGACAACGCGATTTCAGAATACCTTAAAGTCGGTTATTCATACCCTAATAGCAGGTATTGGGCTATGCGCGCGCGCCTGCGAACCGCGCAGATATTCGAGGCTCAGGAAAGATGGGCTGACGCTCGAAAGATATATGATGAGATAGCCCTGGAGAATGTCCAGGAGGCTAAGCATGCCCTTGAGAGGCTGCGTTGGATGGACAAACATAAAGAGGAGCTTGGAGAAAAGAGTTGAGCACGCCCCCACTATCGCGTTTTGTGAAACAAGAATATGGGGATAATTCGTCCCTCTGCTTTCTTTAGGAAAGCAAGAATAGGGACTCATTAAAGGAGGCATTGTATGTTTAGTCTGATTGTAAAAGGCGGGGCGGTAATGTACCCCATAATCTTATGTTCCATAATCGCTCTTGCTATTGCCATTGAAAAAATTTATCACCTTCATAGGGCAAAGATAGATACGCGCAAATTTATGGATGATATCGCGAATATTCTGCGGCGTAATAAGATTATGGAGGCTATCGAGATGTGTGACAAGACACCTGGCCCGATTGCGCACATTCTAAAGGCAGGTATCTTGAAGCATGATCGCCCAAAACCGGAGATAAAAGAAGCAATAGAAGAAGCGGGTTTGTATGAGGTTCCCAGAATGGAGAAGAATCTTACAGCTCTTGCGACTATCGCTCATATCTCACCACTATTAGGGCTTCTTGGTACAGTTGTTGGTATGGTAGGTTGCTTCCAGGTGATACAGCAGAAATCTACATCACTAAATCCTGTTTCACCGGGTGACCTGGCCGGAGGCATATGGGCAGCGCTTATTACTACAGTCGCGGGCCTTGCAGTCGCGATTCCCGTATATGTAGCATATAACTATCTGGTAAGCAGGGTTAACCGTCTTGTGCTTGATATGGAGAGAAGTTCTACGGACCTAACCAACATACTCACGCAGAGAGGCAAAGACTATGAGGCTTAAAAGACATCTAAAATTAGAAAGAACGCTTCGCACGATTGATATAGCACCATTGATAGATGTTGTTTTTTTACTCTTGATATTCTTTATGCTTACATCCAGTTTTATATTTCAACCTGGTATCAAGGTCAATCTGCCCCGTGCTATCACATCAGAGATGTTGAGTGAAGAGAATGCCGTTATTAGCATCACGGCGGAGAACCTGATATATTACAAGCAGAAGTTAGTTACTATTAAGGAGCTTTCATCTCTGTTAAAAGGCATAGCCTCTGCCAGGCTCCCTGTTCTTATCAAATCTGACAGAAAGGCGTCCCTGGGCCGCATTGTAGTAGTTTGGGATATTTGCAGACAGGAAGGCGTCCAGCAGGTTAATATCGCTACAACACAGACAACAGATTAGGCGAAAGCATAGATGCAATTCAAGATTAATTTTAATCGCGCGCTTATAATATCTTTCATGTGGCATCTACTATGTTTCTTTATGATTACGATTATTATAGTACCTGTGGGTGTAATGAAAAAGAGGCTTTCGGATATATATTTCCTTGGTTCCCTGCTTGACAAAAAGTCTTTTAAGCATGAGTTTAAGACGCTTGATACCTTTTTTAAAGGAAGAAGACGGGAAGGGGCTCAATTATCTTTAAATGACGAACAGATACTTCCTGTAGAACGTATTAATTTTAGCAGGGGAAAAGATTTGTTCTTGAAGAACTCACCAGAGATTATTGGCACAGATTCGATTATTGGCACAGAAAAGCTTTTTCCTGATATGATACAAAAGGAGCGTGTCTACTCGGAACCTGATAGCGCTGCCTCGGAGATTAGCGGTGAGGCAAAGAATAGGCTTGTCCTGTTTAAGCCGCCTTTTCCTGATTACAGGGTAGCTGTTTCGACGCATCATAAAGATAGTGTGCCTATTTCATATAATGTAAGATTAAGGCTTGTTATTGCCAAGGACGGTACAGTAAAGACGGCCGATACATTACAGACTTCAGGCTATCCTGATATAGACCTTATCGCTATAAGATATGTTAAGAAATGGAAGTTTATTTCTCTCAAGCCCGACCAGACGCAGGAGGATCAGGAAGGTATCGTCCAGATAGCGTTCGGGCCCTAAACGTCTTTTAAAAGAAGTTGTATCAAACTATGATTGAACTTGACATCGCTACGGCTGTTGCGTTATATTTGAGTTTAACAGTAATAACGCTGTTACTCCTAGAGCTCTTCTTTGATAGAGATACAAAGACTAAGCACTATGCCTCTGAGAAGAAATCGATATGGCAATGTGAAGTCTGTACATTTACCTATATAGACAGCCAACACGATGTTATATCTAAGTGTCCACAATGTGGAAGCTTTAATAAGCGAAAGGGGGATGCCCTATGATAATACAGATAGGTATTATAGCAGGTGATATCTGGCATCATTTGGACACAAATGGTAAGGAAAAATTATCAAGGCTTATACTAGTGGTTGGAAAATCACGGGATCTTGTTCTTATGAGTCTTGGGTGGCTTGCCAGGGAAGGCCATGTTATCTTAAAAGGCGATGGGGATTACGAGGTCTCATTAAGAAACAACGAGACTGCTTAAAGACGGGTGTGTATTATGTATATAGTAGTCTTTGTTACAGTACCATCAGATAATGATGCTGAAGAAATAGCAAATGAACTTATAGACTCTAAGCTCGCTGCCTGCGTGAATATTATATCAAATATCAAATCTTTCTTTACGTGGAATGGCAAGAAGGAGGTTATTACTGAATCCCTCTTGGTGGTAAAGACAGAGAAAGAATATTTTAAAAGATTACAAGATAAGGTTAAGCAATTGCATAGTTATGATACGCCAGAGATAATAAGTATGCAAATATCTGAAGGTAACCAAGGCTATCTTGACTGGATAAGCAAGACTCTATCCGGTTCTAATCCTTAGTATTAAATCTCACCTTTTAACATAGCTCCATATATGATATAGAGTTATCACAATAAATTTATGCGTACAAGGTAAAATAACATTTTTTACCTCAATGCCTTGACTCGCTACGCATTATAAGGCATAGTTATTTTAAGGAGAAGCCTAATCACGGCCCTTTTTTATATATACTTACTATTTAGTTTTTAAAAGTATTTAAGAATAAGGAATTATTCCACATGTTCAGCCAATGCCATAAAAAACGATGTATAGTATTAAACGCGATATGTGTAAGGGTTATTCTTGCCATTATCCTAAACGCTCTTTTTTCTTTTTCAACAGGTGACTGCGCGCTTTTAATAAATGACAGCCTTAATAGGGAGCAGTTTATAAATTACCAGGATCACAATAGAAGGATTAGGATGATTGTTGACCTTGTATTTCCTGATATGGAAGAGGCCCAAAAAAGGTCCTGGGCTATGTTACTTCTTGGAACAGCGGCGGCAGAGAGTAATTTTTTAGATCGATATTCAGGAATATCCAGGAATGGAAGCGGGCCTTACCAGATTATCAGCGAGACTGTATACGGAGTAATTCATAGATATGTAACATATCCTATTAAAGACAGTAAAAAAATAGCGAAGCGTGAAGAGCTTATACCGCTTTTTGCAAAGGCTACTAAAGGCAGGCTTGCGTGGGAAGCTCTTTTTGAGATGAAGAGAGGCCAGCTTAGAAGCCTTTGCGCGGATGATTATGATTTCGCAGCGCTTATCTCACTACTTATATATAAAGAGGTTTTTGAGCGTAAAGGGATATCTGTTGTGCCGACAAACCCCGGTGGCTTGGCAACGCTATGGAAACGTTATTATAATACATCACGTGGCGTAGGCACAGAGAAGCGTTTTATCCAGCGCTTTATGTCTGTGCACGCGTATTTTGCATGATATTACCTTAGGTGTTACCTTGCGCCAGCTTTTAAGTGATTACGCAGAAACGCAAAATTTTGCTCCGTTTCCTTGCCCGCTCGCAAGAAAAAGGTTCTGCTCCACCACTCAAAAGTTGGCTTTCATGCAATATAGTTTTGCTGTGATTGAAACATGACCTTCTTGGCGTGAGTGAATATCAATACGGAGTGAAATTTTTACATGCTTTGAGGTGATTGGAGCAGGACCTCTTTGTTGCGAATGGCAAGGCTTTTCCACTTTATTTGGGCTAGATTGATGAGCAACAAAACGGAGTGAGGAAACCTCGCGGGGGTTTTCGAACGCTCCTGCGAAAATTGCCTCAAAGCATGTAGAAATCCAGCCTCCTGCATAAATTACTGTGAGACTATTTGACATTAGTAGATTTTTCTTTTTGAAAATCCTTATTGTAGTGATATAATATACAGCTATGAAGAAAGTATATATACCCGCGTTAATTCTTGTCGCGATACTCTTGTCCTGCCAATCCTTGCCATATCTTAGCTCAAAAGTTTTAGCACAGAGATCAGAGCTGAAAGAAGCGCTCTATTACCAGCCATTGGATAATGAAGACGTGCAATGCCTTTTGTGCCCTCGCAAGTGTGTTATTGCCAATAACAAGAGAGGCTTCTGCCGGGTAAGGGAGAACAGGCTTGGGGTATTGTATAGCCTTGTATATTCAAGGCCCTGCGCTGTACATGTTGACCCTATTGAAAAGAAGCCCTTATTCCATGTTCTACCGGGTACAAGATCATTCTCTATAGCAACCGTGGGGTGCAACCTTCAGTGTAAGTTCTGCCAGAACTGGCAGATATCTCAGGCCTGGCCTGAAGATATCCCCTATGAAGATATGCCGCCTGAAAGAGTGGTTGGTCTCGCTGTCGCGAATAACTGTCCAAGCATCGCGTACACCTATACTGAACCGACAATATTTTATGAGTATATGCTTGATACCGCGAAATTGGCGCGGCAGGCAGGTGTAATGAATGTCATGCATTCAGCAGGTTTTATAAATGAAAAACCATTAAGGCAATTGTGCAGGTATATGGATGCCGCGAACATAGACCTTAAAGGTTCAGATAGATTTTATAATCAATTCTGCCTTGGCAACAGAGAGGATGTCCTGCGGACTTTGCGGATATTAAAAGAAGAAGGTGTATGGATTGAAATTACTTATCTTTTAATACCAACTATTAATGACAATCCTGATTATATAAAGGCTGCATGCCTATGGATAATGGAAAATCTTGGGCCTGATACGCCTTTACATATATCACGTTTTAGGCCAATGTATAAACTGAAGAATATCTCTTCTACTCCGGTATCTGTTTTAAAAGAGGCATATGATATAGCTGTATCCGCGGGCCTTAATTATGTTTATATTGGTAATGTACCGGGGAATAAGGGCGAATCAACATATTGCGCTAACTGCAAAAGGTTATTAATAGAACGATTAGGATATAATATTGTAGTGAACAATATTGAAGATGGAAAATGTAAATATTGCCAGGAGCCAATTGGGGGCATATGGAGTAAGAATGAATCTTTGTAAACGTTCCTACATGTACAATAGTTTTTCTCTCTATTACGCGATTCTTTTGGCAACCAGTATATTATTTATAATCCACCCCACATTATCCGCGCCAAGCGCGCTTGCGGAGAGCATACAGGAGCCGTCGCTCGCGGGTTCTTTTTATTCTAAGGACCCCGCGGTGCTTAAGAAGAGAGTAGAGGGTTTTATTGATAATGCGGAGCCTGGACCTATACCGGGTGATATATCGGCTATTATATCACCGCACGCGGGTTTTCGATATTCTGGCAGAATCGCGGGTTATGGTTTCAAGGCTATTAAAGGTAAAGGGTTTAATACAGCAATTATTGTCGCTCCAAGCCACCACCATTCCTTTGAAGGTATCGCAGTGCTTGATAAAGACTCTTATCTTACCCCGCTTGGCAGTGTGGCGATAGACAGAGATCTTACCAAGAGGTTTCTCTCCTTTGATAAAAATATCAACTATTATATCCGGCCATTTTTAAATGAGAATTCCGTAGAGACACAGATACCATTTGTGCAGGAGGCACTGCCCGGGGCGAGTATCGTTCTTGTCCTAACGGGTAATGGTTCGTATGATACATGCATGCTATTGCGTGACGTGCTTTACGCTGTTATAGGTGAGAGGAAAGATATTATTCTTATTGCCAGCACTGATATGTCCCATTATAATCCTGATAAGATAGCACGCATAATAGATTCCGCTGTTTTGGAAGAACTTGAGGAATTTAACCCTGAAGAACTCTTTTTGAGGTTTTCCGGTATGCCAGCCAAGGAGAGGCCATGTGGGAGCACAGCTATAATCGGTGTTATGCTTGCTGCACGTAAGCTGGGCGCGGATAAGATTAGTATACTTAAATACGCGACATCAGCCGATGTAACAGGTGACGCCAGCGCTGTTGTGGGTTATGCCTCCGCGGCGGTCTATAAAAGAACAGGTGATACCCGCGTGGCAGTTAAAAAACAGAGAATGGAGAAAGATATGGACAGGCTGCTGAATACCAAAGAGAAAACGCGCCTTCTTCAAATTGCGCGAGAGACCCTCAAGACATATCTGGACAATGGCAAGAAGTTGGAGATAAATGAGGATGACCCGGTTTTACGCAAAGAGATGGGGGCGTTTGTTACGTTACATAAAGATGGACAGTTGCGAGGATGTATAGGTAATATTATAGGCAAAGGCCCGTTGTACCAGACAGTTAGTGACATGGCTATACAGGCAGGTACGCAGGATCCGAGATTTCCCCCTGTAGTGGGCGGGGAGCTTGATGATATCGATATAGAGATATCTGTTCTCTCACCGCTTAAGAAGGTGGATACCCCCGACGAGATTATTATGGGTAAGCATGGTGTGTTGGTAAGGAGAGGGCCTAGAAGCGGTGTATATCTTCCACAGGTAGCTGTTGAGACAGGCTGGAATAGGCAAGAGTTTATGGACTCTCTATGCATGCACAAGGCAGGGATACCTCGAGATAGTTGGAAAGGTAGTGGCTGTGATATATATATATTCAGCGCTGAAGTCTTTGGTGAAAAAGAAGCAGGATAAGGCTTGCTGCGCAGAATATGGCGGCTATAAAGCAGCTAGTGAATATTCCAAGGATAGGGATTATGATAAGGCTGGTTATAAGTGTACCTATTGCTGCGCCAAGGAGATCATATCCCCATATAATTGACGCGGAACAGGCTGGCGAATGTTTTTTTTGCAGTAACGTGACAGCTACAGGAAACTGAGCTCCTGTAAGCATCCCGGATGTAAATATCATAATATAGAATATATATTCAGCGGTTTGCAATGGTGTTATGGCGCTAAGCTTGATAACAAAAGGCGCTGATATTATATACAGGCATAACGTTGCCATCAACCACTGGAAGAGTTTGTATAGATTGTTGAATCTATGTAATTGCTGGTTAATGATATAACTCCCCGTCGCCAGCCCCATCATAAAGAGAGCTATTAGAAATCCCGCCTTACTATAGACATATCCATAATTTATCTGGAAGGAGAGCAGTATTACTATCTCCAGGGTAATACCGGCTGCTCCACTTGCGGCTATCGCGAAACGTATAATATAGGCAGAAGGATCTTCTTTAAATTTGACTAAAAAGAGCCCGTAGAACAAAAACAAAATTATTATACAGATTACGCTAAGGGTGCTTATTTGTGTAACGGCGTTAAAGAGCCATGCTATATGTGGCTGGAATTTAATGTTCCAGAGCACCAGGCCATAGTAGAAGCAGATAGGATGAAAATCCGTGTTTATACCCGCGGTATTATATTCAGCCTTCAGCCTTTTTGTTAAGTAATTGAGTGTGTCAGGATAGTACCTGTCTCTTATATGGTGCTCTGTCAGGAAGTTCGTATTGATACCTCTTGCGTGAAATCTTTCTACTAAGATTTCAGGCCTTTTTGCCATAATAGCCGGGCTGTCAGAAGCGATGAAGATAAGATTCTCGCCGGGTATATATTCGACATATCGGAATACGCTTTTAAGGGTACTAAAAGCGGACGCGTTATACCTGGCCAATTCATTGCTTATTATAGATTCTTTTGATGAGATGCGCGTTGCGAGTATGCCGTTTGCCTTAAGGTGTAACCGCGCTATTTTGTAGAACTCTCTTGTGTAAAAACGATTGATGCTGAGCGTGACAGGGTCAGGCATATTGATTATTATCAGGTCAAACTTATCTTTTGTTCTCTTCAGAAAAAAACCCGCGTCCGCATGTACTATCTTAAGCCTGGGATCCAGAAGAGTCTTCTTATCCTGGCTGGGCAGGAACTTTTTGCTTACCTGCAAAATCTCCGGATCGAGCTGTAGATATATCAAGGATTGGGGGTTATGTTTGAGGACCTGTCTTAGGATTCCACCTATGCCATTGCCCAAGAATAGTATATTTTTCGGAGAAGCGTGCTGAAGCATTATAAGATGCGCAAACCCCTCATTAAAGGCCTCATCCTGCGTAGTAAATAACAAGGTGTCGTTTTCATATATATTGAATGTATCAGCTGATTTTGTGACACTTATGTTTCCATACGGAGAGTTTTTGTAATAGGCCACCTCATAAGGGTGCCATCGCAGCCTCTCTGATATTTTTTGCAGGTATTCTGTAGCGCCTGATGAAAAAGCGATAACAAGAATCAGCGGTATGAGATATATGTATAACTTTTTTCCGCGGGTAATGCAGGAGGCAAATATAAGGTTTATAAGTATAAGGCCCGATGTTATCTGGAAATGATTAAAATATCTTATTAATAAGAATGTGAAGATTACGCCGGCTGCGGTTGCTCCAAGCGCCTCCAGCACATAAGCGGTACCGGGGGTAGCCTCTTTTAGAGCATCAGTCTTTAACATTTTGCACGATAGTATAAAAGACAAGCTTAGCAAGGCGGAGAGAGGTAAGAGCAGTAGCGCGCATATTGACATTATCTGTAACGGACCAAGAGCCTCGTATACGGGTATTTGGAACACATATCTTACAATCCTGGATAGGAAGATGGTGATTGGAATTAGCGCGGATACTACTAGAAGCGTTATGGAGAAGGCATGCGCGGGTATTGTTATTCTTTCAACAAGATAGCGCCCCAGGACAAGGCTGCCTATAGCCGCGCCAACAAGCCATGTGGCGATAATAATACCCATAGAGAGTTCATTGCCGGAAAAGTTTACTAGGAGTTCTCTTATGACCATCACCTGGCTTAATATGGCATTTATGCCCACGATACATGCGGCTATATACGGCAATCTTTTCATATTTTTTAATAATACCCCTGTATAGGTGTAATTCTACTATTTTTTTGACAAAACGTCAATTACATAGTAGTATATATAAATGTTAAGGATATGCCTCAGCTTATTTGTAATGGGCCTGTTGATGGGTACAGGCCCCTGCTTAGCCAGCTGTGGTCCCGTGCTTATAAGCTATATCGCCGGTACCAAGAACTCGGCTATGCAAGGGCTAAAGAGTTGGTTTATATTCTCATTGAGCAGGTTTTTTGTTACTCTTTTTCTGGGGTTTATCGCCGGCATTACCGGCGCGGGATTATTTAGCAGGTTCTACTGTGGGATATCAGGTTATATTATCTGGCTAGTAACAGGTGTATTTATATCTCTTTTAGGGATATTAATATTTTTTGCTATACATACTAAGTTTAAGGTATGTGGCGCCTTAAACCAATCCTTGATACAGCATGATACAAAAAGCCTTGTAAGCCTTGGAATATTGATAGGAATCCTGCCATGCGTCCCGTTGATAGGGATTATTTCATATATAACAATGGTCTCTACACATTATACTCACGGCATTTTAATGGCTGCGGCTTTTGCCCTTGGCACAGCTATTTCACCCCTTGTTTTACTGGCTATGGCAGCGGGCGCTATTCCGAAGCTTAAACTCCTGCGGCATCAAGGGGCCCTGGTTATATTTCAGAGGATATGTGGACTGATATTGGTCTTATTAGGCGTGCATGTAGCGGTAAACGCGTTAATGAAACTTACAGGTAAATTATGAGAAGATTTTATATTGATAAGTCCGCTATAAAGACCGGTAAGATTATTATAAGCGGTAAAGAGGCGCATCATATAAAGGATGTAATAAGATTAAAATCAGGAGACAGGTTTATCGGGCTTGATGGAGAGGGAAAGAGTTATACCCTGCGTATAATAGAGATAGGAGCCGGCGTAAAAGCAGAGATAGAAAAGATATCATCCCAGCATATCGATACGCCAAAGATACTACTGGCCTGCGCCTTGCCAAAGAAGAGCAAGATAGACTATATAATAGAGAAGACAACGGAACTTGGGGTTACGGATATTGTGCCTATGATAACAAGGCGTACTGTTGTAAAGATTGATAAAGTTTCCGCCCTAAATAAGCATAATAGGTGGGAAAAGGTTGCGATTGAGGCATCCAAGCAAAGCGGCAGAAATATTTTGCCGACTATACACGGTATAACTGGTTTTAAAGATGCCCTGAAATTAATAGAGAAGTTGGGCTATAAGAACAGGCTAATACCCTATGTTTGCGAATCAGCTTTACATATTAAGGATGCTTTATCTAAAAAGCAGGATAGCATAGCAGTCTTTATAGGCCCGGAAGGTGATTTTAGTAAAGAAGAGATAGCACTGGCAGAGGATTATGGTTTTAAAACAGTCTCTTTAGGGGGGCTGGTCCTGAAAGTAGACACAGCAGCTATATTCGCGATCTCATTAATTCATGCAGCAGTTTAGGCAAACGCTTAACACCGAAACAGTTTC
>CAZGAS010000003.1:45510-60961 GCA_964523875.1 uncultured Planctomycetia bacterium
GATCTCATTAATTCATGCAGCAGTTTAGGCAAACGCTTAACACCGAAACAGTTTCTTAAGTGCAGTAAAGTTGGTTAATTGCACTTAAGGAACCTTCTGGCACGAATAGTTAGTTAGCGGTTTCTTAAATGCAATATAATCATTATAGCAGCACTTAAGGAACCTTCTGGCACTAATAGTTAGCAAGCGGTTTCCAAATTGTTCGGGACAGTGTTTTATTTTCAATCGGGACAGTGCCCCGCTTAAGTAGATGGTTGATGCGTTTTTTTGGTTTTTATAATACATATAGCGCGCCTGTAGCTCAGCTGGATAGAGCACCAGTTTCCGGAACTGGGTGTCACAGGTCCGAATCCTGTCAGGCGCGCCATTCTTTAAATGATCTCAATTATTATTTTATTAGATAAGCTTATATTTTTTTGTTAGCGCAATCAAATGAAATAGAATTTTCAGGATAAAGATATGAATCTATTTAAAATAAAAACTTTAGGTTGTAAAATTAACCAGTATGAGTCACAGGTTATAAGAGAGCGCCTTATAGAGGCAGGCCATCAAGAGGCAGAAGGCGTACGGGAGGCCGATCTCTGCATTTTGAATACCTGCACTGTAACAGCAAAAGCTGATAAAGAGTCGCGTGAAATATTAAGGCGTTTTATAAGAGAGAATCCCGGGGCAGATGTAGTGGCAGCAGGCTGTTATGTCGAAAAAGACGCGGATACTATTAAGGCCATAGATCCAAGCATCAGGGTTCTTAATAACAGAGATAAGGAGCACATAGTAGCGTTATTAAAAGATAGAGATTGCCGCGTACCGCTTCGTGGCACTCGCAATGACGCAATACGCAATACGCAATACGCACGACGCAATACGAACGAAGGCATTACCTATTTTAAGGGCCGCACAAAGGCATTTATTAAGGTACAGGATGGTTGTAATAATTTCTGTTCATATTGTAAGGTGCCACATGTCAGAGGACGATCAAAGAGCAGGCCGTTTGAAGATATACTTAAGGAGGCAGGAATTCTAATCAGGAACAATTACAGGGAATTGGTCTTAACAGGGATATGCCTTGGTGATTTTGGTAAGGATCTTAACGCTGATATAACTCTTACACGGCTTTTAAAAGAGATATCTTCCTTAGACGGGGATTTCAGGATACGGTTAAGCTCAATAGAGCTTGTGGATATCACAGATGAACTGATAGATAGCGTGGCATCTTCTAAAAAGGTATGTTCTCATTTTCACATTCCCTTACAGAGCGGTGATGATGATATATTGCTAAAGATGAACCGCATGTATACTAGTAATGAGTTTATAAGCAGGGTAAAGTTTATTAGGTCCATAATGCCTAAGGCCGCGGTAACAACAGATGTTATAATAGGTTTTCCCGGAGAAGGAGATGGTAATTTTAATAATACACTTAATACTATAAAAAATATCAATCCTTCAAGAATTCATATTTTTACGTACAGCCCGCGCAAAGGCACAAAGGCATACGCGATGCAAGGACTTGTCTCTCCAGAGGAGAAGAGCCGCAGGTATCAGCAACTAAAGGCCATGACTGATAAATTTTCAGAAGAGTTTAAACTTTTGTCACTAAATAATGAACAGAGAGTACTAATAGAGACAACAAGAGACAGGGATACAGGAAGGCTTACAGGCTATACAGATACGTATGTTAGGCTCTTCATGGATGGGCCTGACCAATATATGGGGCAATTAGTTAGTTATCAAAAGTAATCTCCAAATGCCTTAAGAACGGTTCTCAAGCACAAGTACCCGTGCTTGAGAACTGTTCTTGAAGACAGGTACCTGAAAAGAGCAGGGATTTGAATTCTGGTTGCAACTTATAATGCTTTGTGTTATATTAATAAAAAATATATAAGAGGTGTTTATGGCAAAACCAGATAGAAGACTGGGTGAGATGCTTATTGAGAATAAGATAATCACTGTCAAGCAGCTTGATAAGGCTCTTTCAGAGCAGTCGAAATCAGGTCAACTAATAGGCAATACGGTTGTTAATCTCGGTTTCGCTACTGAGGATCAGGTCCTTGTTGCACTCTCTCGCCAGATAGGTGTCCCATATAAAAGGTTAAAAGACCTTGATATCCAGCCGGATATTATTCAAAAGGTTCCTGCCAAATTTGCTTGTTACTACAAGATAGTACCAATAAGCCTTGAAGGCGTAAGATTGACAATCGCGGTCACGAACCCGCTTGATCTCGCGGTGTTGGATGATATAAAGATGGTTCTCAAGTATGATATAGAGCCTGTCTTATCAGGTGAAAAGGATATACTGGAGTCTATAAAGAGGTATTATGGAGTTGGCGCCGAGACAGTAGAAAAGATTATGGGCCAGGTAGATGTAGAAGATGCCGGGCCTACGCAACTTGAGCAATCCAATAATATTGATGATATGGCGGATGACGCCTCAATTATAAAGTTTGTAAATCAGGTTCTTCATCAAGCTGTTACTGAAAGATCGACAGATATACATATAGAGCCATTTGAAGGAGAGCTGCGCATAAGATATCGCGTTGATGGGGTATTATTTAATGCCAGTATACCGCCGACAATAAAATACCTTCATTCAGCTATAGTCTCACGTATAAAGATAATGTCCGCGTTAAATATCGCGGAGAGGCGCCTTCCCCAGGATGGCAGGATAAAATTACAGATAGCGGACGCGGAACTGGATCTCAGGGTATCGGTCATTCCAACATCATATGGCGAGAGTGTTCATATCAGGATATTAAGCGGCAGTATATTGATGGGGCTTGAGAAGTTGGGGCTTTTTGGAAAAGACCTTAATACTATTGAGGAGATAATAAGAAAGCCACACGGTATATTGCTTGTTACAGGCCCTACAGGAAGCGGCAAGACTACAACGCTTTATGCCTGTTTGAGTAAAATTAATGACGCGAGCAAGAATATCATAACTATAGAAGACCCTATAGAGTATCAATTACGAGGTATCACCCAGATACAGGTTAACACAAAAGTTGGCCTCACCTTTGGTACGGGTTTACGTTCAATGCTGCGCCACGATCCGGACATAATGATGGTTGGAGAGATAAGAGACCTTGAGACAGCGGAGATAGCCATAAGGGTTGCCCTGACAGGCCATCTTGTATTTTCAACATTACATACTAATGACGCGGTAGGAGCAATAACAAGACTGCTAGACATGGGCATTGAGTCATATCTTGTTTCAAGCTCGATAGAAGCGGCTATTGCCCAGCGCCTGGTACGAGTAATATGTGATAAATGTCGAAAGGAGATTGTACCTGATAAGGAGTTACTAAAGGATCTTAAGCTCGATCCTGAACAGAAGAGGGTATTTTTTGAAGGCGCGGGGTGTGAGGCATGTAAATTTACCGGGTTTAAAGGCAGAACCGCGATTTACGAGATACTTGTTATGAGCGACGAGATACGTGATCTGATATTAAAGAAGGCCTCTATTAATGAAATAAAGGAACACGCCGTGAAGAATGGCATGAGAACCTTATTTAGCAACGGCATGGCGAAGGTTGAAGAGGGTATAACTACAATAAGAGAAGTCTTACGTGTTACTGAGATAGAAGCAGAAGAGTAGATATGCCAAGATTTATTTATAAGGCAAAGCGTGGACCTGCTGAAATCAAGGAAGGAAAGATAGAAGCGGAAAATCAGAACCAGGCGGCTGCGAAGCTTAGCTCAATGGGCCTCTTTGTGCTCTCTATTGAAGAAGAGACGGTTGCTTTTATAAGACAATCAAGAGGAGGGTTACTATTTTTTAAGCCTATTAAATTACGAGATCTGAGTAATTTTACCAGGCAGCTTTCGAATCTTCTTGATTCAGGCCTTACCATGTTAAATGGTTTAGGCATATTGATGGAGCAGAGCGAGAATCCGCACCTAAGGCACACAATAGGACTTATACGCGACGATATTCAGGGTGGTACTACATTTTCAGCGGCCCTGGCAAAACACCCTAAAGTATTCTCTGTCTTATATGTTAGCTTAGTAGCATCAGGTGAGATAAGCGGTAGCCTGGAGAGTGTTTTAAGACGGCTAAGCGATTTTATGGAAAAGGACGAAGAGAGTATATCAAAGGTGCGTGCCAGTATGGCATATCCCGCTTTAATGGCGTTTGTGGGGTTTATCACTATATTCGTTCTACTAAGTTTTGTAGCTCCTAGGCTGACATCTATATTCATTGACCTTGGACAGGCGTTACCATTGCCGACAAAGATACTCATTGGTATAAGTAGTTTTTTCGCGAGGTTCTGGGTATTAATAATAATCGCCATTATAATTGCCGTAACTGTTCTTGGCAGATGGTTAAAGACAAAAGATGGTAAAGCCGCTTTTGACGCGATAAAACTTAAGACTCCGCTGATAGGTTCCTTTGTCCAAAAGGTCGAGATAGCAAGGTTTGGTAGGACATTAGGCACTCTTATTGGCAATGGCGTGCCTATTATTCAGGCATTAGGCGTAGCTTCAAGTACACTGGGCAACGTTCTGATAAAACAGGACATGGAAGAGGCTAAAAAGGATGTTATTGAAGGTGCCTCTTTATCCACATGTATAAAAAAGAGCAAGCATTTTCCCGCTATGGTAACAAACATGATAGCTGTTGGTGAGGAGAGTGGCACGCTCGAAAAATCATTTTTTAAGATCGCGGATGCCTATGATATTGAGATAGATCGTACAATAAAGACCATTACGTCATTGCTTGAGCCGAGTCTTATATTGTTTATGGGCATGGTGGTAGGTTTTATAGTAATCGCAATGCTTTTACCTATATTCCAGTTGAATCTAATGATACGATAAATATACATTTATTAATGGAGGAGTAAAAATTGAAGATAAGTGATGTCGCGAAGAAAGCAAATGTTTCATCCATGGTAGTTTCAAGGGTTATACACGGGGCGCCTAATGTAAAATCACAGGACAGGAAGAAGGTGGAAGATGTTATAAAGACCGTAAAGCTTAACGCTTCTGTCAACTCAGCAATAAAGCGTAAAACAGGCAAGGTCTTTGGCCTTATTGTCCCGCGGTTTGAGGATATATTCCACTCTTTCTACGCGACAAAGGTTATAAAAGGTGTAGTGCTCGCGGCAAGCAGGCTAAAGATAGATATTTTAATCCATATAAGCGAAAGACAAAAACACGAGGACTGGCTTACAAGCAGCGCGTTAAGCCCCGAGTATATAGATGGTATACTCTTTGCTGATATAAACAGTGACAGGCAGCAGCTCAAGAAGATTCTCGCGAGAAAAGCACCCTGTATGGTCTTAAACAATTCCTTTGAAAAGGAGCCCATCAATTCTATTGCTATAAATAATGAAAAGGCGGCTATGAATGTCGTGGAGTATCTCGCAAAATTAGGGCATAAGAATATAGCTACCATAGCGGGAGACCTTTCAACAGAATCCGGAAAAAAACGGCTTGAGGGTTTTAAATCCGCTATGAAGTCACATGGCTTACGCTTGAGTACGAATTATATTACAATAGGCCATTATCTGCGTTCACCGGCTAAAAAGGCTATGGAGCATCTTTTGTCACTCAAAGAGCTCCCAACCGCTATATTCTGCGCAAGCGATGTAATGGCTATGGAGGCTATAGATGTCGCGGGAAAAAAAGGGCTAAAGATACCAGATGATATATCTATAGTAGGTTTTGATGATAATCCACTCTGTTCATATTCACCTGTTGCCTTAACGACAGTTTGGCAGCCTATCGCGGAGATGGGAAGAATGGGCGTTGAATTGCTAAACCAGATAGTATCAGGGAAGAAGAAAGAGCCCCAGAAGATCCTGTTGGAGGCAAAACTTATAGAGCGTAAATCCTGTGTTAAATTATAGATTTTAATTCGGCCATACAACTTAGTTTGTTTGCATTCCCTGCCTGCCGGCAGGCAGGTCTAAGTTGTGGGTAGTTGTTACCCCGATACCACAAACTTTACTATAAGTTTACGCGTGTCGTTTGGGTACGGGGTTTCAGCCGCAGGCAGATCCGCCTACGGCGGAAATTCGCACAGTGACTTATGTCGCTATCGCTCCATAAGTCACGTGCTCATTAAGGAGGTAAAATGAAAGAAAAAGGTTTTACCCTAATAGAACTTATGCTGGTTGTTATTATCATAAGTGTACTTGTTGCCTTGGTTGTTCCGCGTCTTGTCGGCAGGTCACAAGAGGCGCGTTTTGCGGCCACGCAGGCACAGATAGAGGCGCATCTAGCGACCGCGCTTGATCTTTATGAGCTTGATAACGGCATATATCCTTCGACTGAACAGGGGCTTGCGGCTTTAAGAAAGATGACATCAGCACCCCCTGCCCCTCCTAATTGGAAAGGCCCATATATAAAAAAGACCCCTAAAGATCCCTGGGGAAATTTGTATAACTATATATCTCCGGGACTGCACAACATCCAGGATTACGATCTATTTTCATACGGGGCTGATGGCATAGAAAGCTCAGATGATATCGTAAACTGGGAAGTTATAGAAGAGTAGCTTACAAGTAAAGGAGGTTTTTTGGTGTCAGGCTTTCGATCTTGCGATAATAATGGACATCGAAGATCAAAGGCTAAAGACCTGAGGCCGCGATATGCCTTTACCCTTCTGGAGTTGATGTTAGTTGCCGCGATTATTCTTGCCCTTGTATTGTTATCTACCCCGATTTTTAGAAGAACCTATGAAGACCTCCAGCTTACAACCTCCGCTAAAAACATCGCGTACATGGCAAATTTCTGTCGTGAAAGAGCTGTATTTGAAAGAATAGATTACAGGCTGAATATAGATACTGATAATAATGTATACCAGATATCTGTTAGGAACGAAGAAGATAATACCTTTAAGCCATTAAAAGAGAAGTGGGGAAGATCGTTTAGGATACCCAATGGGATAGAGGTCAAGACAGATAAAGAGGCAATAGACTTTTCACCTGAAGGCGACACGAATTCCTTTACCATATATCTTACTAATAAGGAAAATAAGACTATTGTGGTTTCAATAAAAGCAGGTACAGGTTCGATAAGAATATATGATTATATTGAAGAATAAGGCCTTTTTGCTGATTGAAGTACTCATAACAGTTGTTGTTGTGACTGCCTCGATTATTTTTATTAACCACGCGTTTACCTCGTCGGTTAAAGCAGTCTCTTTATCTAACAGTTATCATGAAGCTATCCTTTTCCTAAATAACAGCACCTTTGGCCTTGAACTTGACCTTGATTCAGAAAACAGCAGATTATCTCTTTTAAAAGAGGATGAGTTGAGTGATAAAGGTTTTCTACTGAAAAACAGGATACTTCCCCTTACTAACCATGATACCGGCGATGACTATGACCAGGAGGATCTTGAAATAGAACGATTTACCTCCTCTGTAACCTGGCAGGCACGGGGAGCGGAAAGAAGAATAAATATCTTGACATATGTGCCGATTACTGAGGACGAGAAAGAATGAATAAAACAAAGGCCTTTACCTTAATGGAGTTACTGGTCTCCATGGCTATATTTTCTACTATAGCTGTTGTTCTATATTCATGTTTCAGAGGTGGTGTTATATCCTTCAGGCGCGTTGAGGAACAAGCGGAATTTCAGCAAAAGCTTAGGCACGTTCTTTTAAAGATAACAAAGGATTTTAAAAATATGGCCTATGTCTCTAATATACCATTTGAAGGGTATATTGATAAGACCTCTTTTGTAACTACAATGTCTGAAAGCGATAACGCGGATATGAATGTCGGCAGGGTAAGCTATTATCTGCAGCAGGGTAAAGAGGGCCAGGTCCTGGTAAGAAAGGTTGAATCTTTAAAAGCCGCCCTTGGCTCGCTTTCAATGGCATATGAGGATATTGAAGAAGGCATATTACCCCCTCCCAAAAAAGAAGAGCCCGCTATTCTTGAAGGTGTCATTGATCTTAAGCTGACTTATCTCTCTTTAAATACGCATAAAACAACCAAAGAGGGCGGGGTAGAGACAGCAGACATAGAATATGAGTGGGTTGACTTTTGGGAGATAGAGGATGGATTACCGCTTGGAATAAAGGTCGAATTGTCAGTGTTAGAGTTTAAGGACGGCAGGCAAATAAGATTTTATAGGCAGATATCTATTCCCACGAACAGGACTCCCGATACAGTATTAGCAGGGCTTAATGTAACGTCGCCAAAGGATTGAAAAAAATAATTATGTCCTATGAGATTATAACCAATAAACGTAAATTAAAAGCTGAGAAAGGTGTAATACTTATAATCTCGCTCTGGATGGTTGCTATCCTTGCTGTATTCGCGGTAAGCATAGGCAGGCAGTCAGCTATTGCACTTAAGCTCGCATCTTATGATGTCGATAAACTAAAGGCCTATTTTGCGGCACGTGCCGGTATTGTACGCGCCTTGGCGGAGAAAAAGCTTGAGTACAAAAAAAATCTTTCAATAGGCGTGGATGCCTTGAGCCAGCCCTGGGCAAATAACAAGCAGTTATTTGACAGATATTCTTTCGGGGATGGAAGCTATACAGTAGGATATGAATACCCAGCGTTTAAACGAGGCCGGGATACACCCACAATGTTATATGGCCTTATGGATGAGGAATCAAAGATAAATATTAATGCAGCTAATGAAGAGACGATTAAAAACCTTTTAATCTATTTTGATATTGATGAAGATGATGCCCTGGATATGGCAGGCGCGATAATAGATTGGCGTGATAAGGATGATGATGTCGCGTCTTCAGAGGAGAGGCTTCTCTATGGCGCTGAAGATATCTATTATCAAAGCCTTTTACCGCAGTACAATTGTAAAAATTCAGATTTCAATACAATATATGAGCTCTTGCTTGTAAAAGGTATTACGCCCCGGATATTGAATATGATTAAACCGTATATTACGGTCTTTGGCAGCGGAAAGGTAAATATTAATACCGCAAGTGTACCAGCCTTAAGCGCCCTGATAGGCCCTGATTTTGCTAACCTCGCGTCTAAGGTAGTGGATTACAGGGAAGGTGAAGATGATATTATTGGTACAAGTGACGACGCGTGGTTCTCTTATGGTTCAACCGTAATCGACAGAGAAAAAAAGGGGTTTGTCGAAATAAAGAATTTACAAGATGCCCAATGGTATGCTAATATCTATGGTATAACAACAGATGAGTATAACAGGATAAGGAGCCTTTTTTCAGGCTTAGATTTACCCCTTGGCGTAACTTCTGATACATATCGAGCGATAGTATTAGCCCAGGTAAAAAAAGTAAAGATAAAATTGGAGGCGGTATATAGCTTTGAAAATAAGGATGAACCGCCTTTAATTAAATATTGGTATCAGGAGTAACTAAAATTGAATCTTCAATCTATCCTATCCAAGAAATTAAACCTATATATAGAGGTAGATAAAAAATATCTCAAAATACTGCAGTCAGAGATTACTTCTACAGGCCCTGTTATAACCAAGCTCTTAGCTGAACCTATATTCGGATTATCTGAGGAGGATATAGCCCAACTATTAAATAATACCGCAAATAGCAATAATATAAGGCTTGATTCTGTCACAGCCATTATATCGAGAGAAAACGCTATGGTAAGGTATATGCGCCTTCCCACTCTGGATAAACTGGAGATAGAGAAGATGGTTTCATTTGAGATCACAAAGCAGACACCGTACTCTAAGGATGAGATTATCTCAGATTACAGGATATTGGGTAGAGATGCGGAGGGTTATTCCAGTATTATGCTTGTTGTTTCTCCTAAAAGCGAGATCGTGCGCATTAATCATGTGTTAGGCATAGCAGGTAACAGGCTTAAGCAGATAAGATTGAGCTCAGAGGCCATAATCGGATGGCTGAATATGGCCAATGTTGACTTAACAGGAAAGAAGAATACCTGCCTTATAGACATAGATAGTGATAACACCGAGATAATAATAATTTCCTCCGGAAGGCTTGGTTTTAGCAGGTCAATCTCCATTGGCGCGTTCGATATATTAGATCAGGATGGGGTGGATGATTCATCAAAGACAAGGCTTGTAGGCGAGATAAAACGCTCAATAGCCGCGTATCTGAAGGAGAAGACCACGGATATAGCGGAGATATCCGAGCTTATAGTAACAGGCGCTAATTCTGTTATTGAAAGTTTTGTGGAATTTTTATCGATTAATATTGAGGCCTCCTGCAAAGCTGTAAATGCGTTACATAGTATATCTATCGCGGATGAAGCATTAGCTGAAACAGGCTTACCACAGGATGCTTCAATGTGCGCGGTATGTGGATGCCCGTTTGCTGGGGAAGGAATAAACCTTATTTCTTGGGAGCAAAAGATTAAGCAAGGGCAAAATGTTGTAATCAAAAAAATTATAGGCATAGCAAGCGCTTTTACTCTTATCCTTTTTGCTGTATTTGCGTTAGTCGGTTTAAAGATGTACCAGAAAGAGAAGCTTTTAAACGAGCTTGACTCGATGTATGCTCAGGTAGAGTCTACAGCCGGCAAGATAGAGATGAAATTTAAAAAGTTGCGGAGTATCAAGTCGGAATTTTCAGGAGAAGCCTCATCACTGCATGTTATATATAATCTGTATAGTATTATACCTGATAATATATCATTGATTGACTTTAATTTTGATGACGCGTCAAGGGTTGTTCGATTTCGAGGGAGGGCGCAGAAGATATCAGATGTATTTAAGCTGGTTACCCTGCTTGAGAGTTCAGAAAGTTTTAGTAATGTACAGACTCGATCCGTTGCTGAGAAGCGTACCAGGGGATCTGCCGCGGTAGATTTCCAGATAAGTTGTAATTTTATAGTTTAAAAGGAAAGGCACATTAATTTGATGCTAAAGCAGCTTTCAGAGAGAGAAAAGAGAATACTTATCGCTGTCATTGTGATAACGATTACAGGATTGTGCTATAATTTTTTTCTGGAACCACTCTTTATGCGGTGGAGGAGCACCAACAGAAAGATAGGGCTTACAAAGATAAAGTTGAAAAAGTCTCTATCGCTGATAAAGGAGAGGCGGAAGGTAGATGAAGAATACGCGGCATATGAGGAAAAGCTTAAGTCCAAAGGCAGCAATGAACAGGATATCTCATTGATATTGGATGAGATTGAGAAGGTTGCCAGCCGTTCAGGCCTTAATATTACAAGCATGAGGCCAAGGCCGCCAATTCAAAAAGACTATTATAATAAGTTCGCTGTTGAGATAGAGACAGAGTCTGATATGAACTCCCTTATGAAGTTTATATATCATATTAAAAATTCTCCTCAAATGCTTAAGATAGAAAAACTTAACCTAAATACCAGAAGTAGCCAAAGGGGTGTAGCTATAAGGGCCTCGATGTTTATATCTAAAATAGTAATGAAGTAATCCAAATCACTTGCCTAAACTCCCTATATAGGGAGTCATATCTATTATTTTTCTAACCTTTTTTATAATAAGCAGTTGACAATAATAGCAAAATATTATAAACTAACTCCATAGATAGGGAGAAGGTGGGCTCCCTATCTATGGAGTGATAAGGTACACTCTTTATTATCCAGCTCACTGCTGGATTTTTTAATGAGTACACATTATCAGGAGTTGCAAAAGAGTGCAGGCGAATAATGAGGTTTAATTGAAGAATATATATTTAATAAGAGATCTTGCGCAAGTAACAGGTTACTCTGTAGATACCCTAAAGTTTTACCTGAAGATAAAACTTATAAAAGAGGTGAACAGGGGCATTGAGACCAATTTCAGGTTTTTTGATGATTCAACTGCTGAGAGACTCAAGCATATTAGAGACTTAAGGAAAGAAGGCAAGTCACTGGAACAGATAAAGAGCGAGCTTGTAAACTTTAGGGTAGGTGAAGATGAGTTATTATGAAACATTGCATCTACAATCGGAGCCATTCTCAACAAGCCCGGACCCGCAATTTTTTTATCCTTCTTCATCACATGACGCGGCCTTAAAGAGATTAGAGATAGCGATACGCCTGCGTAGGGGGTTAAATGTAATATTAGGGGATGTTGGAACGGGAAAGACAACATTAAGTAGAATGCTTATCCAACTTTTCAAGGATGAGCCTGATTTCATCTTCCACATGATACTTGATCCCAGCTACAAAACGGAGTTTCAGTTTATCTCGAGTCTGGGTAAGATGTTTGGTGTGACTCCGTCATTTCGTTCAACACTTGATTATAAGGATGCGCTGGAAAAATATTTGTTTCAAAAAGGGGTCGATGAGAACAAGACCATAGTTCTCCTGATAGATGAAGGCCAGAAACTGACTCCGACACAGATTGAGATATTAAGGACCCTATTAAACTATGAGACTAACAAGTACAAGCTCTTACAGCTTGTTATACTTTCACAGATAGAATTGCTTCCGAAGATACGAAGAATAAGAAATTTTATGGACAGGATAAATCTCAAATATATTATTAATCCTCTCGATGAGAATGAGACCAAGTTGCTTATAAATTTCAGATTAAAACAGGCAGGTTATATTAGAAGTGAGGAGTTATTTACAGATAACGCTATAAAGCATATATATGAGCATACTCAAGGATACCCGAGAAAGATATCAATGCTTTGTCATGACGCCCTTGAGATGCTCATAATGCGCGAGAGAAGATTTGTGGACGAGAGCCTAGTAGAAGAGATAATGGCGCGAGAGGTAAGGTAATATGGCAAACGAATTTTCACCTGAAGAAAAACTACTGCATTTGATAAAGGGAAAACAGAAGCCTGTTGTTGACGATAAATTAAAGGCTGAAGAATTACCCCCGCAGGCAATTCCGCTGGAGGTTAAACAGCCCGAACCCGCCCCTTATAAGGCATCTGGCGCCGATGATAAGGCCCGGGCAGGCGGTAGTGTCGCGCAATCAATTAACGTGCCCGACTCCATTGAGAGGGCCAATAAGACAGTGCAAGGCTCAAAGACTATTTTTAATACGCACTATCTTATCCTTGGCGCGTTTATTATCTTAGTTTGCCTAGCGGGGTATTTTATATTTAGTGGGCTAATTGGTAAAGAGGACAAGGAAGTGGAGAACCTAAAGCTTCTTATAAAGTCATTTTCAGATACAAAAGAGCCTGGAGAGGTCAAGGCGGATAGGCCCCTCGCTGCGGTGAAAATACCACCAAGTGATAAGAAACCCGCGTCTTCATTTGAAGATTACCAGAAACTGCTTAATGAAAAGGCTATATTCGCGCCGCCGGTTAAAAGCAATAACAAGGCGCGCGAGGTAGACGGGCCCAGCCTTCGTGACTTAGTCAAGGACCTGAGCCTCGTCGGAATAATACCCGGAGATTCTCCGCAGGCAATAATTGAGGATAAGAAAAACGGGCAGACACTATTTCTTAAGAGAGGCGAGATGATCGACAATATACGAGTAAAGGAGATACTAAGCGGCAAGGCTATACTGGAGTATAATGATGAGACTATAACACTCTCATTGTAATAAGTGTTCAAAACTGTTGAAATATTCAAAAACGGGGGTTAAAGATAATGAAAACAATATCAATGGCAATATTGATCTTATCATTGATAGTTGCTCCACAAAGTCGTCTCTTTGCTCAGACAAGCGTTTCAATCACACCTGAGCCTATAGAGAAGCTCTCACTCGATATCAAGGGCATGGATATACTGGATGTTTTCAGGTTGTTATCCATGAGAGGCGGCCTTAATATTATTGCCGGAAAGAATGTTACGGGCAAGGTGACACTCTTTTTAAAAAACGTGGATATTTGGGAGGCGTTTGAGATTATTATAGCTGCCAATGGCCTGGCATTTGAAAAGCGCAATGATATAATATATGTTATGACAGAGAGGGATTACGAGTTAATATATGGCAAGAAATATGAGGATAGGCGCATTGTAAAGTCAATAAAACTGCGGTATGCTAAAGCAGGTGATATATCAAAGGCGGTTTCCCAATTTAAGACGAATATCGGCAGGGTTGTCGCGGATGATACATCTGATACAGTAGTGATTATGGATATCCCAAAGGTTGTAGCAGAGATGGAGAAGATAATTCAAGGCCTCGATATTCCACTGGAGACAAAGGTCTATTCGCTTCAGTACGCGAAAGTCGATGAGATGAAAGATAGGCTGGGCGAGATGCTGACAGAAAATATTGGAAGCTTGCGTATTGATGAGCGTACGAATAAAGTGATTGTTACGGATCTCGCGGAAAAGATACCTTTCTTTGACAAGGTTATAGCCGCGTTTGATGAGAAACACAAGGAAGTGGTTATAGAGGCAAAGATACTACAGATAACGCTAAACGATGATTACAAGACCGGTATTAATTGGGATGCGGTATTTGTAAACATGAACAATAGCCTGCATAATATAGCTACGCTTGGTGTAAGTCTAAAGTATCCGGATGAGGCCAGTATTGTACCTACCACAACATCAACTGGCACTGGTGGAGCTTTACAGATAGGTAACCTAAGCACAGAAGGGTACCAGGCTGTTATCCAGGCGCTAAAAGAGTATGGAGAGACAAGGCTTCTCTCTTCTCCGAGAATAGCTGTTATTAATAATGAAGAGGCAAGTATCCTGGTAGGCACAAACCAGCCTTATGCCACGCGTACAATAAGCCAAGGCAGCTCTGGAACCGGAAACATCGAAGCGGAGAATGTGACCTTTATTGACTTGGGTATACAGCTTATTGTGACGCCTACTATTAATGATGATAACTTTGTTACTATGAGAATCAAGCCGGAGGTCAGTTCAAAATTGGGTGATTTTGTAATAGAGAGCAGCCAAAATACTATACCGATAGTAAAGACTACCACGACAGAGACCACTGTTATGGTAAAGAATGGCGCTACGGTACTGATAGGCGGCCTTATTGAGGAAAATATAAGAGAAAATGTGAAAGAGGTACCGGGGCTTGCGAATATTCCGCTGATTGGAAACTTATTCAGGTCCAGGACTATTGGCAGCGGTGATAGTACCAATCCTGAAAAGACAGAGCTGGTTATATTCCTTACCCCTCATATTATCGATGGTGAGGATCCGAGTGACCTGCTTACTATTGGTAAAGTGGCGCAGGATATAGCCATAGATGAATTTCTTGGTGAAATGAATGGAAGGACGGAGATTGATACAGAGAATATGACTCCAAGTGAATACCATAACCTTCTAGTATCTATGATAAATGAAGAGGTCGAGAAAAGAAGGCCAAATATACCTCTATATGGTGAAGTATCAATATCTTTTGAAGTAGATCATTATGGCAGGCTCTTATCAGACCCAAAGATTTATAAAGGAGGAGATCAGGGCCTGTCTGAATTGGGTATACAAAGCGTAAAGCACGCGGCACCATTTCCCCCATTTCCAAAAAGTATCAGTAAGCACAAAGAGATATTGCAGATTGCGATTAGCTATGAGTAAAACAAAGGGCTCGCGCATTGATTGATACATAACCCTAGGAGGATTTTTGTTCATAGTGGCGTGTTGCCTCATTAATAGATGTTACCGAAAGGTAGAGT
>CAZGAS010000004.1:0-27818 GCA_964523875.1 uncultured Planctomycetia bacterium
TATTAAGTCCGGGATCAAAACCTATTCCTGCAAAAGGATTTTCACTTGCAGCTGCCTCTTCCGGGCTCAATTTGGAAGCGTCTCTTAAGAGACCTAATATGACCTTCGGTCTGGTATCTTTCAGAACTTTCTCTATAGCAGTTCTATCCGTTATTCTCAGCCCTGCTGAAGAGGTCTTGGTATCTACTTTTTGTCTATCGCTTAATGCATATACTCCTGGTAATTCTTTACCTTCCTCAAGCTCTTTTAAACCTTGCGTATCTGTGCCTATTAAGCTTTGCAGCATCTGCTGCTGTTTTAACGATAAAGTCGTATCATTATATGCTATTGTACCTGTTGCGTCACTCAGGTTAGCTGGTTCAAAGGCAAGTCTTATATTCTCTACATTTCTATCCGCGAGAGATATACCGGATGAGGAGGTCTTTATGCCGTCATGTTCTACTTCCTCTATAATTGTTTTAACTGCGGCTATTTCTACTTCTGTTAACGGTTCTTCCTGTTGAACAGATTCATCCATTATTATAAATGCTATAGCATCCTTTTCTAACGATAACTGCATCAAAATCAGGCTTCCAACTGAAGCAAGAGTTATCCTTGCCTTTTTAGCATCTATACAATAAGGGGAAATTTCTTCTAGCATTTTTAGCCATACTCTAATAGCAGCGAGAGGTCTTCCTTGGTGCCGATATATTGCACCAAGATTTAGCATAGCGGAAGGAATTTCATTTAAATCCTTGGCTAATTTTATAGCATTTTCATATTCTTGCTGTGCCTCATCTAACATATTTAGCTTACTTAATTGTATCCCCAAGTACCCGTGAATAATTGCCAAATTGGGGTCTAACTCGATAGCTTTTCTGTAGGCTTTTACAGATTCAGCCAACATAGAATACCCTTTGAGGTCACAATAGCCATAAACAAATCCTAAATTAGAATATGCCAAAGCAGAATAAGGATTATCTTCTGACAATTTATAGGCTATTGCCATGGCTTCCTCCATATCTCCTTTCTCAAGCTTATCTCTAATAAGCATAATGGTAACTTGTACGGCATCTTGCTCTATATATTTCATGACTGCCTTTAAGTTCACGCGTGCAGATACAAAATTAGACTTTACCTTAAGTGCCTGCCTATAAGCCATAATGGCTTCTTTATACACACCTTGGGCCATACGTATATTTCCTAACATATACCAAGAATCTGCAGCTCCTGGTTCTAAATTAGCGACCATACTGAAACAATCTACCGCTTCATACAGCATTCCTAAATCTTTATAAGTTTTGCCTAAATTAAACCAAGTGTTAGCATCGTTGGGATTTAAATTAACTGATTTCTTAAAATCAGTGAGTGCCTCTTTGTTCAGTCCAAGCCTCCTTCTTGCATTACCACGAAGGTAATACGCTTCAGCAAAATCCGGACATGCTTCAATAGAAGACGTATATGCCTTTTCCGCTGACTCTGCATCTCCTCTCGCAGAAAAAGCAAGGCCTTCCTTAATCCAATATATAGCATTGTTTTTATCCTCTTTTGAATATATTTTACCATCTGGTATTTTGTTAAAGGCATCACCAGCTGAAGAAGACTTTGGGAACATACTACTACTGTCAGAAACATTACTAAGATTAAGGGGCTCTTTTGTTTTAGCTATCTCTTCAATAATTTTATTATAAAGCGGTTGTATAAATCCTATATGCGGGCTCAAAGAAGCGCCTGGTGCTCGCGGAGATGTCATGCCTACTCCAGCCACACTATCATCAGTGCGTATAACCATACCTGGGTTATTTTGTTTAAGTGCAGTTATATCATTCTCCGTATAAAATATCGGACCACGACTCTTTTTCGCTTCTTTAGAGCCGGCGCCTGCATCTGTCCTTATTTCAGGGTTCGGCGTCTCATACAAAGTTTTTTGCAACTCATGGAGTTTTAACTCAATATATTTATCTAAAGTTACACCTCCTGAAATTTCATG
This sequence comes from uncultured Planctomycetia bacterium, assembly GCA_964523875.1. Taxonomy (GTDB): domain Bacteria; phylum Omnitrophota; class Gorgyraeia; order JABMRG01; family JABMRG01; genus JAUVHV01. The sequence continues at coordinate 1,970 of CAZGAS010000004.1, forward strand.
GCCATGCTCATTAAGAAGGGGCTTATCATCATCATTTAAAATATTAAATTTAGTATCTAAAAACTTTTCGTTACTTAATGCCCATACATATCTTTCTTCCTTATCGCTAGGCGCACTTAAAACACGTTGTGCGTGTATTTCTGCAGAAAAATTTTCTCCAGAATAATTTATCGTTGCCCTTTCAAAAAAACGATCTAGCAAATATTTTACGTATTCAAGATTAAGATTTTTTATAAGCTCCGGGTGCTTCTTTAGTACAATCAAACAGTTTCCCCCAGTAATAATAGGGGGGATAGACCCATCTTTTGCATCTGTTCCATGTAAATATTTATGCAGTTTCACTGTATCAAAATCGTTTATTTCAAGATCATTAAATATCTCCCCGAATTTTACTTTCCTGCTCATAGAAGTCGATGCCACTTTTTCAATAAAACCTATAATATCTTTTAAATCATAACCTACGGTTTCATTATCAACATTAGGATTTGCTATAAAGACAATAGGTATATCATTTTTTGCGCAACGCTTTATCAGCGTCTTTACAACATCATTTACCATAAGATGCGGCATAATACTTGTAAAAAAGCTTCCCGGTCCAAGAACTATCATCTTTGTATCTCCACTTAGTATGGCATCTATAAAACCTTGGTTAGGTTCTAATCCTTGCGTAAGGTCAGGCTCATAATAATATTTTGCTTGAACCTTTTTTTTCGCAATTTCATACACCTTCTCCTCGGACTTTATACTGTTTGGTGATGTATTGCCAAAATCTATTATTTTAGATAAATATGAAAAAGTCGGGGTCTCTGTAATATTTGTCTGCATCGCGACAAAGCGTGAACGCACATAAACATTCATACCACCCATTTTAAGCGGGGCATAGCATGGAAGTTGCTCCCTGTTTAAATCAACTTTTACATCATTTATCTCATCAGGAAAAAACTCATCTTTGACACGCTCAACGCCTGCACCAAATCCATACTTTACCCTACCTGTTCCGTCCTGAGCAATTACCTGCTTTATTGGGTCTCCTTGTGTATTTTTACTATATATTACATAGCTTTCTTCGGGGCCTTTTGCAGACTCCTCTATCTTGCAAAATTCAGAACCAGCTACACTAAATGATATTAAACCATCATCGTTTTTAAACTTTACTTTTATTCCACCGGATTGGCTTGCTATTATAAATTGCCCGTTTTCGCCTTTTTTAAGAGACTTTATTATCGGTTCTTGCTCATCATTTACAATAACGTCTATCATGTTTTCTGAATTAACTTTTGCCGTGATAGCATGCATAACATCTTTACCTGATTCATCTACGCCTTCTTTTATTAGTATTACGTTAGCATCATATTTTGCATAAACTGTAGCTGGCTTATAGTGCGATAGCATAACCTGTGCTGTTTTTATACCTGCAGAGGCAGCAAGCGCATCAAGGGCAAGCTGAAAAAACTCTTTATCTTCTTCTGTTTCTATTGCAGCGGCCCATTTTTCTGCAGCTGTTTTATTTGTCTTAAGCACGCCAAGATAATCAAGTGCTCCAAGCAGCATAAGATTTCTTATGCTGGCTCCGCCTAAAGGCACTATAGGATTATCGCTGCTATTTAATTTAAAATAATTTTCATCGATAATCCTTGCTATATTAAGAACTGTTGCTGCAAAAAATACAAAATCCCCGCCTAACCCCTTATCCGCATTTATTTTCATTTCGTCAGTGGTATATCCAAGTTTCCTAACATTTGCGTCTCTTACTATATTGTGCAGCAAAATAGTAACGAGCTCTTCAAGGCTATTTACACGATCAACTATATCTCCCGTATTATTATAAACAGCTATATCACCTGTTTTTTCAGAGTCTATCAACTGTATTTTATTTAATGACTTATTTTTCTTGAATTTTTTATATTCATCATCATAGAGCGCTATCCTACCTTGATCGTCAAGCAATTTAAAAAGCTTATCCGCAGCCGCAAAGCCCTTAAAAAGCCCCGCAACAATATCACCCGGAGATGGAATTCGTCCATATGAATGCTCTACGAGTCCATAAACAAGATTAAAAGTAGAACCGCCGTCATCAACACTTGATTGTATAATTTTTACTAAATACCCAGCTGAACTAAGCGCTTTTGATGTGACAAGAAGCGCAGTTCCGCCACCTATAGCAAGGGCCTGTTCTCCCGATGGAGGCGACCTCAACCTTTCTATAAAGCTTTTTGTCGATTGTACAATATTTTGTTCATTCAAACTAAACATGCCCTGAATAATCTCATCTTCGTTAAGTCTTGTGGCTTCTACTGCATCCGATATAGCCCTGTTTAAATTTTTGCTATCTCCATATATATTTAATAATGCCTTGTAATTGATGCTATTTGTTACCGCTTCCGTTGAAACTACTTCGCCGCCAGAAGATGCTTTAAGGTCAATGCGCAAACCTTCTGCTGTTGTACTACCTAATGCAAGCGACTGTGCCCTTAAATAGTTCTGTGAATGTACAAGAGGCGCTGCCTGAACAGTACTGGTCCAGGTAAAAGTAACAATAGCTACTAATGCTAACCCTTTCCTTATGCAATTTCTCATCTTACTCCTCCTGGTTTAGTAAAACTGTTATTTGCTTTAAAATCATTTTTGCCATAACTTACTTTAATGTAGTGGTTTATGCCGCACTTAGGATACAAGCACTTGTACTGTTTTCATCTTTTAATTCTCCAAATGAGCTTAAGTATTTTAAGCCGCTATAAGAGCTTGTGCTTGTGTCTTTATGTATTCCATATGTTGCTGGCTGTAATCTGATATAATCTCAAATCTCTTGTCCTTAAGCAGCATTACAAGAGCCTCTATTATTCCCTGCTTAGACCAGGCAGCAAGGTCTTCTTCTGTGCTTGCAAAGACCCTTCCCTGCTTTATGCCGTTGTGATTCAACGATGTTGCTATTATCAAGGCAAGCTGGTCTGCTGTCATCGAGCTTTGATTAAATACATGCTTTTGGAATATTCCCTTGCCTATGCCTAAACTGCTCAGGAATTCATCTGTTGAAATATTCTCTTCCTTATTTACTAAATAAAACCTTCTGCTGTCTCCTGCTGAATTCCTTATAATATTCTGTAAGGCAGGGCTCTCCTTCAAGGAATCAGAATAGACTATTACAGCCTGTGCATCTTTGTCTGCCTCTATAATGCCTGTTGGGGCATAGTTTAGAAGCAAGGCTATGGCTTCAGCTTCTGAGAGATGGCTAAGGTCTATGCCGGCAGAGGAAGCCTTAGGGGAAACAATTTTGTTTAGCGATTCAGCAGCTGCTTTTCTTACCATCGGGCTTTTATCCTGTAGCGCTTTTATTAAAGCAGGGGTTGACTCATTTGCTGTAGGGCCTATTTCACCAAGAATTTCTGCAGCATATTTTCTTGTATGCTTGTTTTCACTGTTGCTAAGTACAGCTATCATCTCGGCTACTGATTCAACACCAAAGCTGGTTAGTGCTCTCTTGGCATCTTCGCAGATAACTATATCTCTGTATTCGATGGCCTCGGCAAGAGCTTTAACAGCTGCATCGGTTATAGGACGAACTCTGGCAATAAGATCTATTGCCACACGGTACTGCCAACTCGATTTTGTCTGCTTCATAGCCTCGATAGCAGCAGGGATTATCTGTTCTGGTGCATATCCGATGCTCTCTATAAGCTTAATGGCAGATTCCGAAACAACTGGCGGTGCATATAATGCTATCTTAGTAAGGGCAGGAACCGCGTCTTTTGCTAATGGACCGAGTTCCTTGAAAGCTTCTATTGCCCAAAGAGCAGCACCTTCATAATCACTAGTTGCTTCGATAAGGGCAGAAACAATACTATCTGTAACAGGCCTTAACTTGCCAAGGGCTACTGTTGAATGTCCTCTTAAATTGTTATCACTGCCGTGCATTACTCCTACTAAGGCAAATATTACATCGTCTCTTGCAATGCCTATCTCTCCAAGGGCAAATGCAGCATGTGCACGGCTTAAAGAATAATCTTTCGTTATGTATACGACAGGCAACTCAATTGGAGCATCCGCATTCTTGTCGATATGCATATCCTGATATGTGGCGCTATCTTCCAGCAATGCTATAAGCGGTGCAATAGCATCTTTTGCTTCTTGCCCAAGCTCTGCAAGATCCAATGCAGCATTACTACGAACATCGGGATTCTTACTTTCTAGATCAGTTATATCTTTTCTTATTCTTTCTGCTTGAGATTGTTCAGAAATAGGGGATCTTATAAATGAATAGGGTTTTCCGAACTCCACATCGCGCACCTTGATAAGTTCTTTACCGGAATACTGATAAAAAGATACTGTCTTTTCAGACTTTACCATTACATGCTGCCTCTCAGGTGAGGTTTCTATTTTAATGCTGCCGTTGGCAACATCTGCTAAATTTACACCATCTATTTTTACTACACGAAAGCCAGCTGTATCAACATAGAAAGCCTTGCCTTCCAATGTAACCTCAACCTCCTTAAGCATGTTAAGACTGTCTTTGTCATAAATAGCAAGTTTGGTTTTATCGTTGCCTATATCCGATAATATAACAAGGAGATTATCTTGCAGTAAAACTGCATCTGTTGAAAATATTGGAATTGATTTTTGTGCAGTGTCTGTAGAAACATTTGCATCGTAAAGATCTATTTTTTCTCCTGAAATCTCTTCTATCCATTTGCCGTTATTTAAAACATATAACGCTCCATTAAGTCCTTGGCGATAATCTTTTATTATAGTTCCATCAAATCTCAAAACAGGATAAGTATCCCCAACCTCTGCACCATCATATGTGCCTATTATTTCAAAACTTTCTAGCATACGTAAGTCTTGAGAAATCGTGTTTATATCGATGGAGCTGCAATCACCGCCATAAAAACCATATAGGCGTACAGGTTTGCCATCAACAATCTTATATGCATGGAATATGAGGTTTTCGCGCCAACCTTCGGAAGATATTATAAATGTATCTGCTCCTACGAAACTCATATCTATACCTGCAGTCTGATGCATATCAACACCAAAACATTCTTCTCCACTTATTATGCGATTACCTGAAGCATCGTATAATACATCGGTAGTGACTGCATGTTGACCGGGGGTATCATTAACAAAAAACGTAGTACCCCTGCCTTGAAGATTATAAGTCGTCTCTTCCTTAATATAGTATCTCCCATCAACGCTTACCCGCTGTTGATCATTATATATCACAAGAAGTTCCTCACCAGCTGAGGAGGTTTTTACATCAGAACTAAAAAGCGTTGTCAGCTCTTCCCCTGCTATACTGCTCGCAGTTGCAGGTGCACGCAGGTGTTGTGCATGAGTAGTATTATTATATGGCGCTGCCTGAACAGTACTGGTCCAGGTAAAAGTAACAATAGCTACTAATGCTATCGCTTTCCTTATGCAATTTCTCATCTTACTCCTCCTGTTTTAGTAAAACTGTTATTTGCCTTAAAATCATTTTTGCCATAACTTACTTTCATGTAGTGGTTTATAAAGTCTTTATTAATCTAGGCATAGAGCTTTCCCTTGTCCTGTTCTTGTGTTTTTAAACAGGGCTAAGAGGAAAAAGGCCTGATGCTTTATGCGATTTTTTTATGCTGCTTCTTCTCCTTTTATATTATTGATACAATCATTAAGTTTATCGCTTGATGAAATCCATAAAAATTTCATGCCACATGTATTGTGTATACTGGCTTCAAAAGGTTTTATCCAGAGCACGCTAACAAGCGCAACTATAACATCATTAACAGGAGATGCAATATCTACAAGCATTTCATCCTTGGGCTTAATAATACTGCTTAATGTTGCACAGAGCCCGCCCGGGCTTATATCTTCTATAAGGCTTTGAGAATAAATAGTAGCACAACCTTTTACTGCTGTGTATCTACTTTGCAGTGATGTGTTGAAACGTCGAAACCTTCTGTTCTCTTTCATCTACAGCTCTTTTCTTTTGTAGTCTGTTGGCACCTTTTAGGTGCCAACAGGCTGGGGGCAAAAGCCATGTATAATATATATCATGGCCCTGCTTCTAAAATATTATGCCTGCGTAAGTATTGTCTTCTTATTTGCCTCTTCTTGATAAAGCTGTCTATTACGTTCGTCAGGTGTAATAATTGTAAACTCTTTGCTCTTTACTAATACAAGCAGTACATCTACCATTCTCTGCCTGCTCCATGCAGCCTTATCTTCTAATTCTAATGCTAATACGCGCACCTGTGATATGCCTATATGGGCAAGGACTGGCATTACCTTATCAACTATTGCCTCAGGATCTGTCTCTTTAAATACATGGTCAAATGTATCTTCCGATATTCCTGCTTCTCTTAGGCTTGTAAGCAGCTGCCTGTTACTCATATCCTGCTTATTAATGAGATAGTATCTTCTCTTGCCCTTATCAACAGATGCTATTAGTTCCTGTAATGCCTTGCTCTTAAGCAATGCATCTGAGTATACTATTACAGCCTGTGCCTCTTCTGCTACAACATCAGGCGCTACTCTTAACAGCTCTGCAGCTAACATATATTCTAATGAATAATCACATACATCTGCAAGGCTCATGCCCTGTATAGGTTCTGGCAATCTATCAGTAGATTCTGGTATAGAAGCTGAATCAGGCATATCAGCAACCTTCTTAAGAGCTACTATGACTCTTTGATCTGCAAAATGCCTTAATGCATATGCTGCCATTTCACGAAGAAGAGTATCTTCATCCTTATCTTGCAGCACCTCTACCAAGAATTCCTTGATCGGTTCTACAACAGCGCTGTCATCTATCTCATCTGTTGCCTTCTGTTCAAGAGCTGCCATCATATCTATCTTCTGGTCAAAGCTATCAAAAGATTTAAACTCTTGTGTTAATGTACCTGCTGAAGAGGTCTTGAAGTGAAATCCAACTATATCAAGAAGAGTGATAGGAGAAATTTTATAAAATGAGCAAACTTTAATAATGCCATCTCTTGATGTTGGATCAAGTTTCAGAATCCTCTTAAAATCATTTATAGCTTCTATTTCCATATTCATTTTAAGATAAGCAATGGCTCGATTATAATACGCATCTATATATGTATCATTAAATTCAATTGCCCCAGAATATGCTTCTACTGCCTTTATTCCTTGTTCTGTATCATCATAAACATTGCCCAGGTTATTATATGCCTCAGTCAATTTTGGATTAATTTCTACCGCTTGAGCAAGATCACTTTTTGCTTGCTCAAATCGCCTTAATTCATAGTAAATAGCCCCTCGATTATTATATGCAGAAGCAAATTGAGGATTTATGTTAATTGCTTTGGTATAATCTGTAATAGCTTCGGATTTTTGACCAAACATATCATGAACTACACCTAGATGATAATATGCAATATCATTATCTGGATTCAGCTGAATAGCTTTATCAAGGCAATATAAAACCTCGCGAGGTTGGCTTAAAGTCCTATAAGTATCTCCTGCTTTAAAAGCATATACTAGACTATAAAAATTAGCTTTACTTAATAGTCGAATTTTAGTATGCATACCTTCCTGTTTTTCCTTTAGTCTATAATAGTCAGATAGTCTTATAAACATCTCTTCTAACGTAAACGGTTTACCTTTGACTGATGTTAGATCTACCATTACTAGTTTTCCATCAGCAAGATTGAACAAACACAAATAGTGGCGCTCATGTGAAGTTGTTAAATCATAATCAAAAGCGGGGGATTCTAACACTTCAGCTACCTGTACAGGTATATTAAAAGAACGTCCTAATGCATAAAACATCTGTACATAACCAAAGCAATTAGCTTGCTTGATGTCAATAGCGTAGTTAAGCGCAGAAACATCATGTTTATAATCAAATTTTGCCGCTATTAACTGGCAAAGAGCTTTGATTACAATTGTTTGGCGGGATGCAAATTCTGCTTCTTTTAATCTTCCATCTTCTAATTCCTCTTTACAACTATCGTACCATTCTTTTAAACGAGGTAAGGCTTCTTCTCCATTTTCAGTTTTCCAATTCATTATAATATCTGCAAATTTTTCAGCCACATCATCAGAATAACCCATTTCTTTAATCACATCTTTAAAATTCTCTGTAATTCCCGCGGACGAAGATTTTGTTGTTACAGATATATTGTCCTGTCCAGGCGATTCAATAATTTCTGCGTTCATCACAGCAGCCCAAACTGCACCTGCATCACCGTCATTAAGAAGAACTGTTGGTTTGTCATTATTAGCTTTACGTATGATACTACATATATTTTCTGCTATATCTTTATAATCTGCAGGAGAAAGCCCTTCTACTATTCTTGCGGGCTTGCCTACAACTTTATTATCAATAACCGGACCTGCCCAACTGATACCTATGCCTTGTATGTTGTCAAGTGTGAATTTTGGATCTCCACCCCATGATATGCCTTCATCGCTACCGCCTTCTTCAGAACCTTTCAGTGCGTACTCAACAAATTGTTTCATTAAAGTCTGGTGTACCTTGCTATCTTTAAAAAGTTTTGGATTCCAGACATGTTTGTGACGATACAATACATGTTGTTTTTTCAGTTTACCTTTTTCATCATAGTCTAGCATGGTAGATACAATCTTCATATCACTTCCGCCAAGATCTAACATTACGTATCTTTCTTCGCGCTTACCTGTCTTCTTGCCCTCTTCTCCATAATATGCCTGCTGAGCAGCATAACCTGCACCTATAGCTTGTCCATATTCAGTCACTATAGTACCCTTCTCATCAGAATCTAACTCTTTACCTTTCTTTTTGCCAAAATCTATCTTATCAGTTTCTGCAGCTAAGTCATCTGCGCGTTGTATTATAAAATCTTCCAAGCCATACTTTTCCTTAAGCACTTCGCTAGCGGTATCTATAACAATTTTTGCTTCTTTCTTTACCATGCGGCCAAACAGTGTTACTGACTTAATTCCGATAAACTTATAAATGCGATATAAGCCTTCTGCAAGATATCTTCCAATCTGCTCATACATCATCGTAGCTTTCTTGCGGTAATCCTTATGAACTTTTTTGGTATGCTCGAAAAACTGTTTTCGTGCCCAGCCCATAGGCTCAACCTCTGTAAATAGCTTCTTGCTTCTCGTCACTTGCACTTTTTCCTTGAAATAATCTTTAAACCACTCCATTTCTTCAGTATTTTGCTTCATAAGACTAAGTACATATTTAAGTCTAAGCCCATCGTCGTTCATATCATTATCAAATTGTTTTACCTCAAGTAAAACAATTAGCATATTAATCTGCCTCAATATATCAGGCTCACTCATGTAGTATTCGCTTAGTTTCTTTAAGCGTTTTTGTTTCTGCTTTTCAAACTCTTCATCTGTTATATCGTATATTTCCTTATTATCTTTTTTTGTTAGAGCAGAGGAAAGATGTTTTATTAAGTCACCCAACCACTGGCTCTTGTCATCCTTATCAAGTTTTCTCGGTCCTTCTTCTTTTCCCCATTTAGATTTAGCAATACTTCTTACAATTGTCTCAATAGTAGCATCAAGGTATGCCTTTTTAGCCTCCGCTTTTTTCTTATCATCAGCATCCTTAGCTGGTTTAGGGAGTTCTATATCTGCTGCATCAGCAAACAACTCTACCAAGATCGACGTCCATTCAGTAGGTTTTTTGCCTTCCACATTTGCTATATGGCGCATTGTTAATAACACTTTATCTTTCTCTTCCTGGCTTTTCTTTTCTTCTTTAGTCATATCTTTTGATTTATCTCGACTCTTACTTACTGCTAAGTCTATCAATCTATCTGCCAGGTGCCTGAATGCAAAGCTTAGCCAAGCCTCAGGATCAGGACAGATTCTCTGGATATCTTCACTTTTTGCAAAGTTATCAATTGCGATTTTTACTACACTTTCTTCCCCATCATACAAACCAAGTAGTTTATCTATATCTACCTCATCATTATTTACAATTAGCTCACTAAGGACTTCTCCTACTTCTTGTTTTCTTTCTTCTGGAATTTCACGCGTTGCTTTTACTACATTATTTAACCAAATATAATCTATTATTCTGTCAAGGCCTCTCCTAAGAGCAATTATTTGTTGTGTTTGTCCTTCCATATCTATGCCTGCCTCAGGAGCCATCCTAATAAGAGCATACTGTGCAGCATACTGTTGGAATGCCCACTCGAGATTTGAAACCCTGTGACCTTTACCTTTTGCGCCGATTGCTATAGGCGTCATACCACCTTCTTTGTAATAGCCTAGCACATTACCCTTAGCATCTGATAGACCACAGGCAAAACCGGTTCCCATAGCAATAGCCATATATATATCACCACGTTCTTTTAGTTGTTTTTTGGTTTCTTGCTCGGCGTTGTACAAAGCTGCCAATGTAATTGAGTCTTCGTCATTAAGGTACCTGACTTCAAAATTATCATATATAATTCTAAAATCAGGCCTTTCATATTTATTACGCGCGCCTGCTTTAAAGTTTTTCTCTATCTCTTCTGCTAAAACACGCGGCCCCAAAATAGAAATTCGGCTAGCGCCATACATGGTAGAAAGCCAATATGCAAATGTTATAGCGTATTTATCTATAGCACTCTTTATAAGCTCACTTTGTGAAACCCTTCTATAATCAGGAACCCAAAAACTATGCTGAAATACCCTATCTCTATCTTTGCCTACCTCAAAATAAATAGTAACTTTCTCTCTGCCTTCTGCTTTTAACCTCTCATCTCTCTCTTTTCCGTCTACCTCGCCCTTCTCCGGAAATGCTTTAAACACCTTATCCCATTCATTGAGCGGTATAAATTCATCTTCCCATGGATTTTTGTTGGATCTACCTGTTTTATCAACTTTGCCCTTATCCATAGTCTCAGCAAGTCTTAGGACTTCTTCCTCAATATCTTTTAACATTCCGCGTTTTATTATTGAAGCAGCCTCTGTATCAGGTGTCTTCTTATGTTTTGTAGAAAGCTGGATCTTATCCTGGATAATTGGCCTTAAAACCTCCATCTTCTGCTGTAATAGATCTCTATATTCAGCATCCTTATTTGCTGACTCCACTATTCTGGAGCCTATGCTCTCTCTATTATGTAAACGTGACATAACATATGCTGACTTCTGCGGATTAAGAAGAAGGGCTACTGCAACACTTGTAAAGCGTCCTTCGTCATTGCCATCAAGAAGCCTTTCTATGCAAGAGAACGCATCTTCATCAGAGAGGGTTCTTATCTCTTCTGCAAGCTCAACCTCATATTTCATAAGGCCTTCTATCTTTTTACCTGGCTCGATATCTCTTCCCTCAGGTATTATTGTATTTACTGCTCTTACGCCTATAAGCATCTTTCTGTTATTCATGCGTTTTAAGCTTGTTCCTGAATTTACTCCTATAAATGAGTTCTCAAAATCTGAATCTACTGCTGCTGTATAAGCCTGCATATGACCGTCATTTCTATGGACAGGCATAAGCATAGTAACTGCAGCCTCATCATCAGGATGTGTCTTTGCCTTAAGCTGATGATCTGACAACACGCTGTTTCTTGCTTTGGTATTTCTTAAGCCCCAGCCCTTACCTACATAAGCATGCCTTAAAGTGATATCCCACAGATAGCATGCATTACCTATGTGTGAGGTTGTATCCATATCTACTTGCTCAAATGCCCTTGTGCCATCAGAACATTCGTCACCTTTAAAATTCTTTGAACCTATAAGCTTAAATAGATTTGGTGCAGTGTCTGCAAGCTTTAATGTGAAATGTTTGCCTGTCCTATCAAATATCACGCCGCCTTTTTTCTTATCTGGATCATCATATAGCTCGGTTAAGCGGCCTTTATCTATCTTCTTGCTCTCATCATCTGATGGCTTTGTATCATTGAACTTACCTGCAAAGTCTGACTCTTCTTCGCTTATTTCAGGCAATACCTTTGCAAATTGCTTCTTCACATCAACAACAGGTACAGGCTTCTCTGCTTGCTTCCTGAGCTCTTCAAAAGTAGTTGCTATAGCTCCATGTTTAATCCACTTTTCTGGATTTTTTTGTTTATCTAAATTCAAATACTGCTTTAGCCAGTCTTTTGTATCCTGTATATTCATATTACTTGCCAATGTCCATAGAGCTTGCGCAATAGCCCTTATGCGCATCTCTTCTTTTAAGCTTGGATAAGTATCTTCTTTTATTCCTATTTTTTCATCTTGGCTAACATCGCCATCGAGTATCTTATCGATCTGAGCTCTCTTATCCTCACTCTGCGCTATATCTCTTGCAACAGCTATAACAGGGTTTAACTCCCCTATGGCTGCTATTCTATCCTTTAGTTCTTCTTTTAGTTCTTCTTTGCCTTCTATCCAAGCATCTACATTCTGGCCCTTTATATTCTTTAAATACCAGAGTGCTGCTGCAAGGCTTGTAATGCAGCCTTGCGTTACATCTCCTTTTTTAGGATCAAGATTAAGTTTTATATCTCTGCTGCCATTTATAACCTCTGCTATTATCGTTTCTTTATCTTGGGCAGATTCTATCTCATCTGCAAGACCACGTTCTTCTTGCATCAGACCTACTATTTCATACATATCCGTTGTTCCTGTTATAGGTGCGAGCTTTCTTGCCTCAGGTATTACTGTATCGCGTGCATATAGGTTGCTGTATGTCCCACTTCCTAAATATGTATTTATGAGGATAGAGTTTATGTTTTCGCCTGTGACTGTAGTGCCTGGTTTTACATGGCTTCTTCTTATGGATACATTCTTGAATGTTACAGGTTTCTCAGGAGTACTCTCCACTGTTGAATGGTAATCATAATAGAAGACGCCAGATGTTGTTACTGTTACGTTATCACCTGTGAATACACCCTTTCTCTTTGGCTTGTCATGTTCGGCCGGTTTATCGCCAACAGGCTTTCTATTCTCAATTGATAATACATCATATCCATCCATCATATCAAAAGGCATAGACTCTTCTGCCTTGACTCCGGCTTCATCGAGCAACTCCCTGTTTAGCTTATTAAACTCCTCTATCAGCTCCATTACTGTCTTAATATCTTTTGCACCGCTTCTTTCAAAGCTCTGGGGTTCAAATCCTACAAGCCCCTGATCCACTGTTGCTATAGGATATGCTGCCTGGAACTTACTTCTTCTATCTGCAGGAGGTGTCTCTCTGTATGCTTCTGATAATACGAGCAGGTATTCCCATGCAAGGAAACTTACATCAAACTTCTTCGGGTCCTCTGTTGAAGGGTATTCGAACAACTTTGAAGTAGTGCCACCCTTGCCGTCTTCTTTCTGTGAAAGCTCCCAAAGCTCTTTGGAGAATATGGTCTTGTTTGTGTTAATAGGCATAAATGCATTTTCCTTGTCATGTTGAGCTATAAGCGCCTCTTTCCTTGCAACCAGTATCTCCTGAACAAATGAGAGAAGCTCTATCTCTTTCTTCACATCAGCGCTCTTCTTATCAATAGGCGCTGGCTTTAGGACCTTTGATGCTATAGCTGCCTCAAATATCGCCTGCAGCTTCTCTGAAAGCTCCTTCGTAAGAGGGGCTATCTTATCCTTTGTCTCCTTGTCAACCTTGCTCCAGTCTTCTATCTTCTCCATCTGCTTTCTTATCTTCTCCGCAAGCTCCTCTACCCTTGCCATATCCTGGTGATGGAAGCCTTTACCTTCAAGCTGTTTCAATCTTCGCTCTATCTCGTGGTTCTTTATCCTCTCAGGTGCTATTATCATAAGTATCTTATGCCAGTCACCGAGCATGGCCTGCCTGCCAGCGCTGTCTGGAACAAAATTACCTTTATTCTTCATCTCTGTTGACTGGCGGGAACAGGTAGTAGCAACCGCCCTTTCACTTACCGACTTTAAGAAAGCTACTAGTGCTGTATGTATCATGATATTAAGCGCAAGAGGGGAATGTTCACCAAAGTGCACCTGGAACATGCCTACATCCTGCATTCTGGCGCCTTGCATTCTTCCGCCATACCATCTAATATACTCACTAATTGTATTTGCAGTATTTTCGTTCCCTTTCTTAAACTCAGCCATTAAATCATCTATCTGTTGATCGCTCTTTTTATTATCAGAATTATTTTCAGGATCCTTAAGCCAGCAAAATGCTAAAGCAATAGCTCTAAGCTGGCCTTTTTTATCCTTATCATCTGTTATTTTATTTTTAATTATTGATATAATTTCTTCATCTGTTTTACCTGCCATTTCATCTGCAATTGATTTATGCGTTTTTGTAATCTCAAGATCACCCTTTGCATAAGTTTCCATAGCCATATGTGTATTAGCGCCATGGCCACCTGCCTCATCCTCTTCCTTTATAATAAGTATGGCATTATCAGGAAGAGCTAGACGCTTCTTGACCAAGCTTACATAGCGCTCAGGCAATAGCTCATCCAGCGCGCTTGCTCCTTTTTTGGCAAGCTTACCCTTAACCACATTATACATACCTTCGTTTTCTAATATATACTGTAAGGTGTTTTTACCAAGAGGTATAATAGGCCTTATGCCTACTGACATAAACGATATGGCGCTATAAAGCCTGTTTACATTTGAGGTGCCGAATATCTCATCAAAGCTCTTGTTTACATGCTGGTCAGGCGAGCGCCTTGAACCTTCACCGCCCGCAACTATTACAGGCACCACACCAAAGTGTTTATTGTAGTCTGCCTGCTTTAGAGATTTAAGATCTTTGCCTTCACCTGCAAGTGTTATGGCTATCATAGTTATCGCTGTAAGAGCAAGCCTCTTAGCCTCTACCTCGAGCGCTTCTGCCTCGAGTAAACGTTCTCTTGCTTTTTTGATATCACCTTTCTTAAATGCTTCAACAGCCTTCTTTCTTTCAGCAACACCGCGGTGCTGCATCTCTATGATATCTTCTCCATCCATAAATTCGCGTTGGATATCTTTACGGACTCTTTCAAGTATAACCTCATATGAAATCTCCGGCGTATCTTTAGGATATAGAATATTTAGAGCGTCACGCAATGACTCTTCTATGGTTTTTGCTTCTTTTGTTTTGTTATCTTTTAATCTTAGAAACTTCTCCCATAAACCTTGGATTATGCTGTTTTCTTTTTGATTTGCAATATCTAATTCATTATTAACTGCATTCCCAACCTGATCTTTAGTAAGACTATTTACTGGATTCTCTAACTTTTCTTTCCAATCTACATCCCATATATGTACACGATCATAAGCTTCTTTGCGTAAATCAAGAATAGTCTCATTGTCTTCCTTGAGCTGCTGCCTCAAACTAGGAATAGGCTTATTATCTTCCTTTGGCTGCTTCTCATCTACTATTATACCTGCAATATCAACGTCATTTGATATATCAGAGTCTGTTATATGAGATGTCTGACCTTTTGAATCCATCTTATATAATGCTAAGATAATAGCTGCTGCCTCATATGATGGCATATCTTCAAGAACAAGCGGCCTTAAGAATATCCTGATGATATTATCATTTTCATCTTTTATTACTGTGTCGCAATGTCTTGCTGTTTCTAGTGCTGTATCTATCTCTTCATCTGAAGGGTTTTCTTTATCTTTAGCAAGCAATCCTTGGTTTTGCAGACTTGTAACTATAGATTTTCGTTCTGCCTTTTTCGGGTCGTCGTCTTTGATTCTATCCAAAATTTCTTTTATAGTCTGGGGGCCTACATCAAGCTTTGTATCATCTATAAGCAGCCTGCCTTCTCGCTCAAGCTTCTCTATTGCTTCATAAGCAGTTTTATCTCCTTCCAGTTTGCCGGTATCTTTATTCTTACCATATATTTTTTTAAGCGCATCTGTAAAGGCCTGGCGTTCAACAGCAACTGGCCTTGCCTTACTTATCTTTTCATCGCTGCTTTTTGTCTCTATTATCTCGCATACGATCATATCGTTTTGTCTTCTGTAGCCAAAGTTCAATTCTTTGATATTTGTTAGTTTCGACTCCAAAGCATCTGTGAATGTTAATTCTGATATATATCTTATCTCTTTAGCTTTTAGGCTGCTCTCAAACAGAGATATCATCTTCTTCTTCTTAAGCTCATCGTTCTGGTATTGCTCAAAAGCCATATACATAAGAGGGTCTGTTGTATCTTTATTTGTACCAACCTGCATCTGCCATATCTTCCATAATACAACCAAAAGTTTTATCAAGGCCTCATCCTTTTCCATAAAACCTGCTACTGCATCTATGTATGAGAGCCTTGCGTGGCCTAAGAAATTTTCAAATTTTTTCTGATCTTTTATGCTTAATCCTTTTTTTGGATCCTTGAGCATCTTTCTTGCTTTCATGCTGCGAGCTATGAGCCTGATCTTTCTCTCAAAGCCATCTTTTACCTTTGGCATTACATCTCTTCTCATTAATAGATTTGATAGCCTGTCGTTTTCACCATAGCTGTTTAAAAGTTCTTGTTTCGCAACTGCATCTATCTTAGCTATCACTGCCTTTGCAAGATCTTCGTTCTCTGACATAAGGTATGCAAGGAATTCAATATATGCTTTGTCATTATTTTTAAACTTACTTCTTAATTGCTTATAATCTATTTCCAAGCCGTTGCCTAATGCAGCAGACATTTCTAATGAAAGATCTTTATAATCAGCTGGGGTAATCTCTGGTTCTTTAGGTGCTTTCATCTGCATAAATTTGCGCAGCTTCTCTGGGTCAAATCTGCCTTCTCTGCCAACGCCTCTTATATCTGCTATGTTTACAATATTTATCAATTCTACAATCTGCTTTTCATCAAGACTTGTATTTGCTGCTATATCTTCTGCAAATTTAGTAAGGTTAGAATATGTATCTTCACCATAACCTAAACGGCTGATATAGCTGTGATTCTCAACAAGGCCTGATGCTAAAGCAACAAGCTTACTATTCCATCCCAAGCGTTCAAACAGAGTATTGAAAAGCTGTGCTGAAAACTGTATGTGCTGAGGCCATGATATAGACTTTCCAATATCATGAAGTAATAACACCATCCATATAAGCTCTCTGCCGCTTACTGCATTAACCTTATTTGCCTTTGCAGTATTCGCGCTAATTATAAGATCTGAAAGATTCTGATAAAACTCAACAAGCTCCATAAATCCGCCGTATGTCAGGTTATCGAGCCTTCCTTTTGTGTTTGCCTTGTATTGCTTATGCATATTATCAAGCTCTGCTCTTATCTTTTCTGCTATCTTCCTATCGCCTAACCTTAGCGCGCTTGATAACTCTTTATTCAGCCTTGCTGCATTATCTACTATCTGAAGATTGTCTATTACTCTGAGGATATGAGACATCATCGAGTTATGGTCATATGTCCTCTCAATGTGGAGCAAATCAAAATCTTCTAGGCCAGGGAATAGCTCAAAGATGCTCTTATCTCTTATCCTTGATTTAAGGCTTGATGCAATATCTTTTTCCTGGGCAAAGATGTTTCTTAGGTTTTTATAATCAGATAGATCAGATCCCTTATCAACAGATACCTTAAGCGCTTCTACTAGTTCGCCATCTTTATCACCAACTTTTTCAAGCCTGTGGCGCATCAGAATCCTTGTAAACCTTGCTGGATCATCTACAAACTTCTCTGCTTCAGGTGAAGATGTAAATACTGCCATGCGATCCTTTGCCTTCATGCCAACTATTTTATCATCGTGCTTCTCTATCTCTGCTACAAAAGCCACTATGAGTTCTTTATAGCCTTCATCTGTATAACCTTCATCTGGGTTTATCTTTTTCAACATCTGCTGAGCAAGTTCAGGGCCTAAAAACTCTACTACCTGTTTCAGTACTCCTGCTGATGAGGATTTTGTATTAAGTTTTTTGCTAATCTTTTCACAGATATCCTCTATTTCTGAATCTGCCTTCTTCTTGTCAAAATTAGCCTCTATCTTTTCCATATCGCTTGCTGACATAAGCGATACTTCTCTTATAAGCTCTGAGAAGTTTGCTATATGAACGCCGTTTGCTGCTGTATATATGGTATTATCCTCAAGCCCAAAACTATCCTTACCCATCTTTACAATATTATCTTTTAATGGAATTACATCCATCTGCTTGGCAACAATGGCTCTTATTGTTCCTTTCGGTGATTTCTTGGAATTTGTAGCACCAACAACAGCCTTCACAAAGTCCTGTTCTGAAACTTTTCTATAATCCTTACCCTTAAGAAGGTCTTTCATATGAAAATCTTTTATATCCTTCATCGCTTTTACTACTTCTTCGCGCTTCTTCTCTCTTACAAGCATTACCTGCTGTATATCACCCATAAGATATTCGAGCGTAAACCTTATAGAGTTTATCTGATTTGAGCCTGCATGATTATCCTCAAGTTCAGTAAGCCAGCCGATGAAACCTCCGCCATCTTTACTCTTTACAAGTTCGAGGCCTTTTTCTCTCTCTTCTTCAGTAATAGTAGAATCTTTCTTAAGCTCACCTACTAAGAATGCAACGCCTGTTGCACCCCATCGCTCTACAACAGCCTGCGCGCTCATCCTTCTGCGATAAAGCGGTATAACCTTAAAGCCTATCTTTGCAAAATACTCTGTAACCTGTTTTCTCATCTCAGGCTCTAAGCCGCCGAATTCACCACCTTTTAATAAGCAGAACGATATAGGTGTATTTCCTGTGCTACCGTCTTCTGTGCTATAGCTCTTATCATAAAGCTTATTAAGGACTTCTATCCTGCCTGCAATAAGTGCTATCTGCTCTGTCTCTTGTTTCTTTATAACATCTATCAACTTATCTGGCTGTGCTTCTTCAGCAAGGCCGGTTGTATCAAATTCAACAAACATTCCAGGATATCTGTCAAGTGTCTGCATTACCTTGTCCTGCTCATCTCTTGCTGCTGTCTCATGCATTATCTCTTCTAACCCTCTTCCTATACCAAGTTCATCCTTAAGCCTCTTCTGCTCTCTTTTAGCACGCTCTTTAAGTGATGCCTTCATAAATATACTAACTGATGAACCTTCTGTATAGCCTCTTCCTGCAAGCACTACTCTTTGTGTCCTTGCAGCAAGCTTGACAACCGCTCTTTCACATTCAAGCATCTTCTGCGTAAGCTCCGTGGTCTTCTTAAAATGTTGCATAACCTCATCTATCTTAGGAGTGTGGAGCTTGTCTTCTGATACTATCTCACCATCTATATATATGCTGCCAAATCTAAAGGATACGCTTGTATTATTAACGAGATTAAGAAGTGTATCTGAATCATCAAGAGATTTGATCGCGCCTTCTTCTTGCTGCGCAAGTGCCTTATATGCATATGCGCGTCTTATATTTCCTTCATCAAGGTATGCATATCCTCTCTTTATTGCAATGACTTTTGCGGTAGTAGATTTTCCGCTTCTTGCTTGCCCTGCTATATTTATTATGTTCTTGTCTCTGAGCATATCTGTAAGCTGCTTAAATATATCTGGCCTCTCTTTCTTGTCTGCAAGCCTTATATAATCGCTTATAGAGAGGGCCTGTCTTGCTGCAGAAGATATATTCTGCCCAGCTTTAATCTCTTTGCCTGCAAGATAATCTATCACCAGTTCATCTTCAACATATCCTCTATTCCATGCCCTCCATAGATACTCAAAATCTGATACTGTTCTTTGGCTCTCGCCTTTAAGAGCAAATACAGCCTTTAAAGCATTCTTAAGCGATGCTATCTCTTTTGAATCCTCCGCAAAAACATATATCGCATTGTCAAGTATCTCGGTAAGGCTATCAGCATCCAAGCTATAGATATCAAATACCTCATCTGCAGATATGGCAAGGCCTCTTAGATTATTCTCAAAAGCCCAATTCAGATAGGCTATATATGTATTAACCTTCTCTTTTGTATCTGCAGGAACTTTTCTACCAAGGAATGCTGTGATAGTATTTGCATTCCTTGTTCTTAAATCAGCTTGTGATTCAGGCGCTCTTCTTCTATAGCGAGCCAGTAATGAGTGCTCTCTGAGTGCTGGTTTGGCCTGTTTCTTCTGCCAATCCATTAAGAAGTCTATCGCAGAGATGCGTGCATCCTTACCTGATACAGCATTTAAAGCATCTTCGTATGTTGCTCTCGAAACTGTGCTTCCTGATGGGGTATGAGCTGTAACCGGAAGGCTTGCGATATCAAGCATTGACTGATATAGCTCACCTGCTTTATAAGGCTGCTCTGGTGAGTTTATAACAAATGCCCTTAGCCTTAAGTGATAATCTGATCTATTTGCTGTGAATCTGGCAGAAGCCTTATCCATTATCTCTGCCAACTTATCATCGTCAACACCTTGTGTAATAAGAGCCATTATTACAGAGCCCTTAAGCCCGATAAACCTTCCGTTTTTGGGATTCTTTGTATTGCCATAAAGCATGATATTCTCTTCAACAAGAACATCATTTAAAGCTAAAGCATATTCTTTAAGTATGGACTCTGCCGCTTCCTGCCCAAGCGTAGATTCTAAATCATGCATAGACATTGCTATACCGTTTTTACCTATAAACTCTGGGAAGCATGATATAACATCTGCACGGTCTTCATTGATTATCATAGAATCAAATAATTCGTAAAAATATACTTTTCTTCCCATGCTGCGTGAGGCTATTCTTTCTATAAGAGCTATTGTCTCTGAAACGCTCATGCGTATAGTCTCATTATCAAGGTATGGGTTAAATACAAATACCTTTCGCGCGGTCTTATTGTTTATGAGGGCCTTTACTATACCCTTGCTAAAGAGATGAGCTGCAAGCGAGGTAAAGATGCTTCCTGGGCCCATTATTATCATGTCATGGGTATTATTAATTCTTCTTACTGCAGATGCATTTGCTTTCTGTGGCTTTAGAGACGGGTTGCGATCTATGCCAAACTTATCAAGCATACCAAAATCTATTACCTTTGAGAAGTTCGCTGTCTCTGTAACATTTGTCTGACGCTTTATTATTCTTGGCAACAGATAGAACTCTTTTTCACCTATCTTAATGCCTGATACCTCCTTACTGCTCTCCTGGTTTTCTAATAATCTGCCTGAACCATCATTTGCAAGTACCTTTGTTTCACCTGTTTTTATATTTATAAGTTCTGTTTTCTCAGGCATTGTAATGTCTTTTTTTCTCAAGGCTTCTGAGACAGTCTCTTTTATCTGCCATCTCTGGTCTTTAACTTTAATAAATATACTGCCGACATTGTTTCCTATAGTAATATCAAACAGCATAAATTCTTCAGCAGGTTTCAGCGTCTTTGTCTGTTCGTTTCCAAAATTATCTTCATACCTTATATAGATATCGCTTGTCTTGTCTGAGCGGTCTCTCTTTAAAGCTATAAACCTTGTATTACTCTTACCATCTTTGAGCAACAGCACGTTCTCATCATACTCTGCATACACAGTAACAGGGTCGCTGCTTGATAATCCTGCTCTGCCCCATGTTATACCAAACTCTTGCGCGAGATTATCTAACGCTTCCTGGTATTTAGCTTCATCAGATATAGCATTAACTGTTTCTTTCTTGCCAGGTTGCAGTATGCCTGCCTCAAGAAGCGCGCCAAGGACAATAAGATTTCTTATGCTCGCCTTTGTGCTATTTATCATCGTTTTTCTAATGTCTGAGTTGGTTGCCAATAAATTATCTACTGATTCAGCATATCTTATAATATTATCTTCAAAGCCCTGGCTTACCTTATCACCATATTCTTTTTTAGCTCTATCTACTCTTTGCTGCACAAAAGCTTTTACTTTGCCTGAATAACCTTTAGGCAATCTTGCACCATCATCGAGAACACCTTCATACTCCTCTATACTCAAGAACGAGCTAAAGAGCGTATTCGCCTGATCACCAATAGGAGGAGTGATACCATAACCTGCCTGTCTTAGAGCTTCTACAATCGTATAGGTACTTCCACCATCATCAATGTTGTTCAAGAGTGCATATAACAAGAATTCCTGGGTTGTCTTTCCATCTCTTATATCTTTAAGTATCCTGGCAATGAGCCTTGCGCCGCTTCCGCCGCTAAATATTGTAACTGAAGGGCTCTCCTGTGAAGAAGGTGCCCTTGGAGGATTACTCTTCATTATTTCATCATATATCTTGCGTAATGCACCTTCCAATGATACATAACCAAGGGTCTGTTCTGCCTTGGCTGTTGCACGGTCTATGGATTCACGCACTCCAGCAAAAGTACCTCTATAGATCTTTATCTTATCTTTACCAGTTGCCTTATCTTTAGCAATGTCATCCATCTCTTTGTCTGTAGCCTTTACCATACCGTGCGGCTTCTTGGCCTCATCTGCTACATCAGATGGTGAGCGTATCCTTGCAACAAGAGGCTTGTTTGAGAGAGGCGCTATGGCATTGTGCCTATGGACCATATCCTGCCATGAATCTGCAAAACCAGAAGCATCCTGTATATCAGCAACCAGGTTGCTCATGCCAGATTCTTCATCCTTCTTAAGTTCACCTGGTTTTGCCTTTGCTAATTTATCCTTTATAGCCTCTGACTCACTTCCGTATGCTGTAGTTCTTAAGAAAGCAAGTCCGCGCCTGGTCTCCTGGCCTATAACATTTGTTGCTTTCTGTTCTTCAATAGCCTTAACAGGAGCTCTTCTTAAAGTGCGCATCTTTACTATAAAGTTACGGATATTGTAGTATGTCTCTTCTTCTTCGCCTTTGTCATTCTTTTTGGGCGCTTGACCATAGAAGTCTTCTCTTGTAGTGCCTTCTCCTCCAAGCAGCCATTGGCTGAATACATCCTTAAACCTATCTGCTGAAAGCTGCTTCATCTCAAATAAGAATCTCTCGAACTGATAAGCATATTCATCATCAGCAGAATCTTTTGTAATCACCTTGCTAATAGCATCTTCTCCCATTGCATGTATAAACTCACAAAGATTATAGAGAAGCTCTGCCTGATTTGCATCTGATGCAGTAGTAAATATCTCGTTATGTGATGCTATAATAGAGTAGAATTGCTCTTTCTGATTAAGAGTTAAGCGCTGGTTCTGATTAGGAGTTAAACCTGGATAAAGCTGATCTATGAAACCTGAGTCTACAGGAACGCTTTCTGTGTTAAAACCGAGCATCTCTTGTTTCTGCTCTTCTGTCATTTTAGGATAAAAAGTATCTAGAAAATCTAATTGCTTTCCTGATCTGTTGTATCTGTTAACTCCTTCTGCTATTAAAAGTAACCGTAGGTCTGCGCCAAGTTGTTTTGCTTCTGAGGATTTTCTTAAGTTTTCTCCGTCAAAATCTACTGGGTGGCCAAGGTTTACCTCGCTATATGGATACTGCAGGTGATATACCATAGCCTCTACTGCAGAGAATAGAAGCTTATTTACATCAAACTTAAGATCAGGGTCATTTGCCTGCGCTTCTATATTATCTATCTCAATTACAGGAGGAATAAGCCCTGCATCCTTAAACCATTTCTTTACGACATCTTCTTTTATGCCTGCTGCTTTTCTATCAAAGCTCTTTATAGGCCTTGAAAGATCTTCATGCTTAGGCGCTACTATAAACTCTTCTACAGCCTCATCCGATATATTACCCTGTTTATACAGGATAACTGCCTTTAAGAAGCCTGTTATAATACCCCCTGACATGCTCTCTACTATTCTATATCTTCCATCTGCTGAGATAGCGCCTGCTCTTTCAAGCTCTTTGTAAGTATTATCTACTAGAGCCATAAACTCTTTGTCTGTTGAGGCCTTTTCTGCAAACTTCTGCATAAGAGCCTTAAAGAACCTATTCTTTGGCGCATCTTCTCTCTTTGTCTTTTCAATAAGTTCTTCCATCACATCGTGAGCAGTGCCCATCTTTGCTCTTGAGAGATGGAATATAATATTCCTTGACCTGTCAAAAGAACTGCCCTGCATCATCTTCTTTGTAAGCCAATAATTTGCGCCGTCTCTTGCAAGGTATATATTCGTGCGGGTATCATCTATCTGCTTTACTATATAAGGAAGTAATCTTGTTATTGCTATGAGTCCGTGGTAGAAGGTATATTTACCTTTTGGTTGATAGGCACTCTGTATCGCTTTAATAAGGTAATTCTTTCTTGCAAGGAGCATAAACCTTCTTATGCGCGCCTGAAGTGTATCACCTGTTATCTTAGATCCAAGATCATCTATCTTTGTTTGCAGAGAATTTACAATCTCTTGCGGAGTTTGTGGAGATACAGGAGGTGTATCATACTGTGAGTTAAGGTTTGTTTCAGCTACTTTTTCACTGCTGTCTGATACTTTTATAGCAGGAGGTGCTCTATCTGTTTCTATAGTTCCTGTAAGGTAATTATATAAAACAGCGTCGCTCTGCGCAAGGAGCTGGCAATCTGTAAGCACCTCTGAATCATCACCTGCAGAGTGTATACCATTTGCGCTTGCTAATATCGTAGTCCTTGCTGCGCCCCATTCAAGACCTTCTTGGAATGTCTTCTTAAGCACGCCGTGCTGCAGCTCTTCACCAACAAGCGCTCTTAATGTTCCGGGAGGAGACCTGTCTGTATGCGGACTACCAATAAGTAATGCATTTACAAACACCTGCTCACTTACGTTACCTATTGGCTTATTGCCAAGTATCTGTTTCGCTTCAGCTACTGATATGCCATAATCCTTTAATATATCTTTTCTTTCTTTATCGTTCTTTCTTGTTAAAGCTAAATACTGTGCGTCACTGTTAAGATAGCTCCACAAGAAACCAAGCCCTCTTATTCTTGGTATGCCTTCGTACTCTTCCTCATCATTGTATTTCTTTAATATAGCTTTAATCCATTTATCAAAGGCATCTCCATCTAAGGCCTCTATAAATCCAATCCCTGCTTTTACATCATTAATATCTATACCTTCGATATATTTTAATTTATCAGTAAGATCTCGTATGCCTGTTTTACCCCAGCGTTCTAATACTTCATTCTTAGATGGAATATATCTCTGGCCTATCTTCACATCGTAGTGTTTACGAAGACGTTTCAGAATTCTCTCTCTTACAGACCACTCAAGCCCACCAAACTCCCCACCCTTTAAAAGGACAAGTGCTAATTTTGAATCTTGTCCTGTTTGTATCAAGCTCTTATATAAAATATTTTCTTCAGTAACAATACTGCCTGCAGAAGACATCTTCTGCCCACCTTTTCTATCAATTCCTTGCGGCGTATCAATGCTAAGGTCTACAGGTCTTCCTGTTATGCTCTCTATCCTGCTCTTTGCTCTTGCTATCCTGGAATCTTGTTCTGCCTGGCGTGGGTGCACAAATCTGTTGCCAGAAATACTTATATCATAATCACTATCTTCGCGTGCTGTGCCTCTGGCACGACTTCCATATAAATATCCTGTTCCCAGGCCTTCCTCTTGTAAGATATTTTGCGTTTCAAATCTCACTCCCTCTCGTTCACGTCTTTGTTCATAGCGTTCTACTGCCCATTCATGTTCTCTTAGTTTTTCACTTATTCTTTTAGATGTCTGCTGCAAAATGTAATCTCTCTGCTCTGTCTTTCCATCAATCTCTATAAGTGCTGTGACTGCTCTGTGTGACATATAAAAATCGGTATCATGCATGCATACGCTAAGTGCGCTTATTGCTTCTTTAGCATCAGGACCAATATTGCCGAGAGCTTCTGCAGCAGCTTTGCGGACATCTGATTCATCATTTTCAAGCGCTTTGATTAAGGCTGGAACTGCTTCTTTAGCATCAGGACCAATATTGCCGAGAGCTTTTGCGGCCCCTTCGCGGGCGATTCTTATTTTATCTTTATCTTCAAGAGTTTTGATGAGGAATGCAATTGCTGGTCTACCGATTTTGCCAAGGGCTTTTACGCTATAAAACACATATTCATCATTTTCAAGCGTTTTGGTTAAGGCTGGGACTGCTTCTTTGGCAGCAGGGCCGATATCGCCAAGGGCTTCTGCAGCAGCTGTGCGGGCGATTCTTATTTTATCTTTATCTTCAAGAGTTTTGATGAGGAATGCAATT
>CAZGAS010000004.1:27918-42093 GCA_964523875.1 uncultured Planctomycetia bacterium
GCGTTTTGGTTAAGGCTGGGACTGCTTCTTTGGCAGCAGGGCCGATATCGCCAAGAGCTTTTGCAGCAGCTTCGTGGGCAAATCCAGATACGTTTTTATCTTCGAGGTCATTTATATATCGCCTTACTTTAAGTTCTGTTGTAAGAGCACCTAGCATTTCAAGGGATGCTGTGGCAGTATCGCGGACCGATAAGTCTTCGTCATCTAGATCATTTATATATCGCCTTACTTTAAGTTCTGTTGTAAGAGCACCGAGTTTTTCAAGGGCTTCTGACGCAGCTTCGCGGACATCAGAGTCTTTATCTTCGAGTGCTTTGACAAGTAACGGAACTGCTTGCTTGCCTAGTGCTACAAGATATGTGTTTATAGACGCGCGCTTCCAACCTTCCTCTTCTCCTAAAAAGTTTGTCAGTACATATTTTGCGGCATTCCATCTAATAGGATGAATAATCGGATATAGCTTTTCTACAATTTTTGCTGCTGTACCAGCAGAAGATGCCTTTACGACACCTGGGCTCTTACCCTCCCAACTTAAGCTGACATTATTTCTTCCCTGGCTCTTAGCCTCAACAACTTCTTTGCCAGCCCCTTCAACAACACCAGCAATGCTACTATCAGCAGCACCTATTGATATTGTAAATGCGGGCACTGTATGGCTGAAGGATCCTTTAAGCTGTATACCTTGCTTTGCAAGCTGCGTATTCCATGCCTGCAGTTGTCTCTGCCATGCATCTTCTGGAAGTTCATTCTCATTGACATCAAAGAGAATAGTCGATGTATCGCCTTCTCTCTTTAATCTTGAGGCAAGAACATCCTCAATTATCTTAAGATATCTCTCATTGATACCTTTAAGCCCTGTTATCTCAGCTACGCCTATGCGGTTATATGTTCTTGCTGTAACCTCTGTTCGTATATGATTAAGGATATTTGCTGCCATATCCTTATCTACAGCAGAACCATCTTTTGTGCTTATTAATATAAATGATTCATCACCGCCGCGCCTTATCTGCTCTATGTTTATATTGTTGTATCTGCTATCATCAGATATGTCGCGCTTGATATCGTTTACTACTATTCTTACCTTACCGCCAAGCTGGTGTTCTCTACCATATGCTGTATGGTATCTTGTAAGATAGTCTATATCGAACTGAGCAAGTACAAACTCCTTGCCTTCTTCTACAAGCTTATCTATCTTTGCTTCTCCTTCACTCCATGGAACTACGCGCTCTTTGCGTGTCATAAGAGACAGGTTCTCAGTAGAAGCTTCTACTGGCTCTGATATCTTCTGTGTCTCTTTCTGTTGGACCTTATCAAGCGAGAATACTGGCATCTTTATACCGGAAACAGAGGCAAGATTATCTTCTCCCCTTACAATCAGAAGATCTGCGCCAGAGATAGCATCTGCTGTCTCCTCTGAGACTGTTCTTAGATCTATGCCGAATGTTGCAGGACCATTCTCTGCTACTATAAATCTTCCATTTAAATGATACTCTCTTAGTTCTTGAAGCGGATGAGAGGTAGGTATTTCATCTAAGCTTGCTAAGAACTCTTTTTTCTTATCGGCTTCTGCTACATTCTTTTCTATAAATGCTCTTAATGTTTCTATACCTTCTGATTCAATGCCAATAGCTATATTGCTAAGCTCATCCTTAAATGCTTCTTCTATGTCTGACTTTATATAGATAAGTTCACTTAGCTGCCTTAGCAGCTCTTTTTTCTGGGTATCGTCTTTTATGTTACCATTGATAAATTTCTCTAAATCAGCTATACCGCCTGAAGATGCTATATCTATCTTATCAAGCTCTTCAAGTTCTTTAGCTTTATCCTTAGCTAATGCTTCTCCTACATTTTGCTTTATATCACTTGCTATTTCCAAGTGCTCTAGCAGTTTAGGTTCTTTTAGCTGCCTTAGCAGCTCTTTTTTCTGGGTATCGTCTTTTATGTTATCACTGATAAATTTCTCTAAAACAGCTATGCCGCCTGAAGATGCTATATCTATCTTATTAAGCTCTTCAAGTTCTTTAGCTTTATCCTTAGCTAATGCTTCTCCTACATTTTGATTTATATCACTTGCTATTCCGCGTACTCTTTCCAAGCGCTTTAGCAGTTTAGCTTTTTGAGCATCATCTGTCATGTGCTTCATTATTAATGCTTGCAATCTATCGATAGCATCCGGGGATTCTATTGTGATGCTCTTGAGTTCCTTAAGCTTATCCTCTCTGTGCTTCTTAACAGTGCCGTCTACTTTTGACTTAATACGTTTGAAGATGGCCAGGCGTAAGGTCTCTAAATTTACAAGCAGGTTCTCTATATCAGCAGATGATATGTTTTTAGATACGCGGCTTGATTTTGCTATAGCGCGTATGGTAAGGTCTGGGTTATCTTTTAGAAGTTTCTGTATAAGCAGAAGGTCATTTATACCAGTAACATTATCACCCAATAGTACTGTTACCTTTTTGGCATTCGTGATATCTGGAATATCTATAGCAGGTATATCGTTTGCTCTAAGAGCTGCTGCATTATCTTCTCTTGTCTGTTCTGCTATCTCCTTGTTCTTTTTCTCTCTTACTGCCTTATCCATGCCCATTATGGCTATCTCCATTGCACGATAAGAGAGTGTCATAAGTTCCTGAGCTGTGAGATCCTTTTGCAGCTCATGGTTAAGATATAGAGGTGACCAGGTTCTTACCTGATTAATAAACTCCTTTATAGCTTTTACTATATTTTTATCCTTTATGCCGCGTGTTTTAAGTTCAGTATCTATTATTTCCTCTATTCTCTGATTCAATGCATCTGCATCATCTATCTGCATTCCTGGCTGATAATTATCTGGAAGATATCTTGCTGCAAAAATCTTTGCTCTTTGGCCAGGTTCAAAACCTTTATCATCTGCTTTATCTATCTTTTCTATGCGGCCAAGTAAGATATCTACTGCATCTCTCTCTGCCTTAAGAAGTGTTCTTCCTTTTGGAACAGACACAGTTACTGGCCCTGCTGATACTTGCTGTTTTGCTGCACCAACTGTATAGCCTGCTGTTGCCTTCTGTGGTGCTGCTGCTGGGGCGCCTTGAGGAGCTTTTGCTGCACCTGCTACATAGCCTGTTGCAGGTTTTGCTGAAGCTGCTGCTGGAGCATCTTGAGGGGCTTTTGCTGCACCTGCTGCATAGCCTGTAGCTGCTTTTTGAGGCGCTACTGCACCAGGAGCACCCATTACTGTTACCTCACTCTTACCAACTACCTCTAAGAGACCTCTGCTCTTTAATGTGCCTATTATGTTCTGTGAATTCTTTTCCTTTGATATCTTTTTAGTGCGCAGCTGCGTAACGTTCTGCTCCTCTTTTCTGAGTGTCTTTGTATTCTCTGCTTCTAATAATATATCTTCTATGTTTATGCCGCTATCTTCTATAAACTTATAGGCACCTATGGACTTTAACATGACTGTGGTCTCTTCTATGCTTTGTGAGCGTTCATAAAGATCAAGCACAAGCGCCTCTATGCCAAATGTCTCTTTTGAAGCAACGCCCTGTGCTGCTCCTTGCTGAGCAGGTTGAGCCTGAGCGCCAGCTCCATAGCCGGGGGCACTCTGTGCGCCTGCAGAAGATGCCTTTGCTCCTGCATAACCTGCCTTTGCTGGGCCTTGCTGTGTGCCAGCAGTCTGTGCTGTTGCTTGAGAAGATGAATCTTTCCATTCCTGCCATTCTCTCATGGCAGCATATTGGTCCGGACTATTAAAGAAAGTATTTAGTATATTATTTATGCGTTCATCTGGCTTAAAGCCCATATCCTTATACTGCTGCGTGAACCTCATCATGCGGAATATTATTCTAAATCCTAAATCACTGTTTATATCCTTTGTAAAATTAAAGCGTAACCTGCGGCTATTAATATCATCAAGAGCATTATACTGATCAAAGATCATATATTTTCCGTCTTTGTCTTTTCCAACTGCGAGACGGTTTATGGTAAGCTCTGGTATCTCCTCAAAGACCTCTTCGTTTCCAGGCGCTGCATAAACAATGCCATCCTCATCCACTACACCAGCAAACTGTATAAGCTGGCCTTTAAACATAGCCATATTGGTTCTTATGTCTGCTTCATCACCTTCTAAGAATTCAGCACCTTTCTTTTTAAGAAGATCTTGAGCAGTTCCAAGCAATGCCTCTCTCTTTAATTGATGCAATAGGTAGTCAAATAGAGCAGCTACTATTATGTTATCTTCTGTTATGCCATTTTGGTTATTTATGCCGTCTATTACAGAATTTCTGAAGTGCTGGGCGAGCCTGTTCTTGAAGTTCTCATCTGTCTTAAGCCTTGTGACAAGCTCATTTATAAAATGTTTATAAGCAGAATCTCTTGGAGAGATATTTAAAACTGCAGTTCGTAACTCTTGTATTGTTTGAGACAATTCTATTGTTTCTTCAGGTGGTGCGTTTGGCCCGAAAAATATCTCAGCGATCTTTTCCTTTATAGAATCTTCCTGTTTCTGGCTTAGCTCTGCTCTTACAAGAATGTCTATCTCTTCTGTGTCATCTTCTCTGTCAAGCCTCTCATTCCTAACAGCGCCACCGAATACAACAGCATTAATCGAATCTGCAGAATCGATAAAGTCTTTTAGCTTACCATCTTTAAGATCTTTAGAAATTCCATGTTGCAATCTCCACTGCCTCTTTGAAAGAAGATTATCATCTGTAATACCTTTTGCTACTCTCTCTATCTCTTTTGCTAAGATCTCATTCTTTAAAGCATCTTTATCAGGCATATTTTCTTTCTTTGCATCATCCATAAATGATTCATCATTAACTGATCTTATCCTGTCTATGGACGACCTTGTAGCTCTATGCGTAAATCTCAATGCCTTCTGAAGCGTGCTCTTTTGGGAAGCTTTTGATAATGGTTTCTTAGGATTCCTCAGATGCCATATAAATGCAAAGGAGCCAACAGCTACTGCAATACCTGAAAGCAGATAAAGAACAGGAACAAACATAAACGTTGCTCCAGTTACTGTCAGTATAGTAATGCCTGCTATACCTGCTACTACTGAAGCAAGGCTTGTCCATCTGTCTCCAGTAAGTACCGATAAGAACAGGATATTACCAAATATATATGCACCCTGTATAATCCTCGCTGCCAGAGGAAGCAGCATTATCATGATAGCAGCTAGCATATAGACAATTGTCGCGCTGCTGAAAAACATAAGAGCCACGCTGGCAGCAGCTAAACCGACCTTGACAAAATAAGTTTTTCTTCCTTCTCTTGCAGGTAACTTTATAGAGTCTGCTAAGGTATTGATAATACCTTCTTTGTAGCTCTTTGCAGGTTTCCACTTATAAGAAGGTAGGTCTTTCTTATAGCCAAGCCATTCTTTGAAATCCTTTTTATACAAACGCCACCATGTCTTCCATCCAACCTGAGCTGGTGTTGATCCTGAGCTCGTCAAAAACGGCGTCATGCCACGAAAATATGCAGCAAGTATTACAAGCGCTGAGAATGCTACAGCAGGCGCCCACCATATAGAAAGGCCTGTAATGCCAAGAAGCGTCCAGAAGATAGAGCGATTTATCTGCTTGCTGAAAGGACCGTATGAATCTATAAAGCTAAGATGCTTTGTTCCCCATTCTTTAGCAGTTGTAATAAACTTAGAAAGGCCCTGAAAACCATCTATAACAGATTTTCCGTAAATTGGCACATAAGCAAAATATATTAGGGCAAGAGCGCCCGCAATTTTCAAGAAGCCTAACAAGCCGTCTTTCCTGCCTAACTCAAGCATTATCTGGTAAAGCCCTGGTATCATTATAGCTAATGAGAAATAGAACATTATAATACCGAAGAAAGCAGCAAATGGGAAGCCTATAAAACCGCTTAATCCAAGAACAGGTATTATAAGTAAAGCAAGAGGCACTATAAGCGTGACAAGGGGTTTACGCGTAAAGAATGCGAGTGTTATTGCGTGAATATTCTTCTGTTCCTTTGTCAGGTACGGACTGTCCATAAGGCGCTTAGATAGCCTTGATACATTAAGCTGTGCAGCACCAGATGCAAATTTTGAATATGCCACGGCCATCTCATGGAACGTCATAGGGCGCGCCTTTCCTACCTGTAAGAATTCTACATGCGATGTATGGCCGCCTTCTATCCACTCCTTCATCGCTGCTGCAAGATCTTCGCTGGTAAGGTCATATATTATGATACTGTGGTCTCTTATTGAACGCATATCTATCATGGCCGGATGGCCGTACATGCCTTCTACTCCGGTCATGCTTAAACTTCTCTGCCCTGATGTTGTCCAGGTCCTGTCAACATAGGCAAGCATCTTTGCCTTCCAACCAAGGTTCTTTGTATATATAAATTCTGGGAATGTAAGGAACCTGAGATTAGTATCATCATTAAACATCGCCAATGCAAGGGGCATTTTTATGCCATCTTCAAATCGTAAATATGAGTTTGCATCTAATGCAAACATTATGTCTGTCCTGATAAACTTGCTGAAGTTGTTCTGGTTAGCGCCCTTACCAGCATTAATAGGCCTTCCCATTATCGGTGTGCTCTCTTTATAATCATTAAGATCAACAGTCTCTGGATCTACGCCATTCTCCCTTGCTCTTATATGGTATGCACGCGGGCCGTTGCCTTCTGTTCCATCATAATCCATATAACATATCTCGAATTTAGGGAACTTCTTTAATAATTCTTCAAGGTCGGCCCTGTTCTTTTTGATATTTTCAGCAGGCAACAGATATTCCTGGTAGCTTAGCAAAGCCTGGTATTTTTGATCAACCATATGTTCAATAAATTTGCCATATTCTGTTTCACCCTCTTTGTCCATCCTGCCAAGGGTCTTTGCATCTCCTTCAGGGAAATATATCTCTGCTAAGAGCTCAAACGCTTTTCGGCCGTTCATAAGGCCTTTTATGCTTCTATACAAAGGCTGGAATCTTGAATTTGCCCAATCTTCTATCATATCTTTGATTTCAGACTGGACTGCCGGAGTTGCAGGGTCTTCTGGTATGACCATCTGATCCATGCCGCTCAGGCCTTTCATATTCTTTTCAATAAACTCGCTTATCTCGTTTCCATAAGACGTATCTTCATATTTCTCTTTCATCCTTCTGCATAAATTATCCCACTCCTGCTGATATGCAGATATTAAGAAGCAGAGCCTGGTAATGCTTGTATTTTCAATTGTATTTAAACTATTGGGATCATCTTTACCGCCAAGATTATATATAGTCTTCTCTTTCCCTGCAGGGATATTAGGACATACGCTCTTCGTCGCATCCCATTCAGGTGAGTATGGTATATACTGGAGGAAACCATTTAAGAATGAGAGTATTCGTTCTGTGCCATCTTCTGATTTCTGCTGTTTCGTAAACCCTTCTGTAATACCACCCTCCTCTTTCATCTCATCAAGTATTTCTTTCGATACATCGAGCTGGTCCTCTTCGTTTATAGCATCAAGTGCAGCAGCCCAGACCTTCTTCCACACAAACTCTTTTCTTGCTGCATCTTTTTCCCACCACAACATATGGCTTAAGAATCGCTTTTTTGCATGCTCTATGCCGTCTTCTGCATGTTTAAGCTTAGACATCTGATAAAGTCCAAGTCCACCTTCTATTTCTGTATCTATAACTGGCCTGGCAGCTACAGTATCGACAGTCTGCTGCATAACAGGCTCTTTTGGTAATTTAACGGCTTTTTTAAATGTCTTTTTGCCCTGCCAATGGTACCAGAAAGTAAAGGGATCTACTATAAAGAATGCTAAAAAGATCAAACTCATACCCATAATCACTACCGTTGCTGCAAAGCCAGCTGGCAATAAGAAGAGCACAGGCAGACCTGTCGGTGTCATAAAACCTGTAGCAGCGCTAAGAGCAACTACTGGTATAGCAAGACAAGCAAATACAAAGCTATTCCAGATAAATTTAAACAATAATATGAACCTGCTAGCCTGCTTTGCTTTTCTCTCATGCATATCCTGCTTCTTCTGTTCGCTTGGCTTAAGCTTAAGATACCACTGGTCATGGTCGAGAAGGTTATTTCCATATATCTTTATACTTATCCAACTCTGAAATCTGCTTCTTCTGCTTTCTATCAGTGCTTGTGAATCTTTATCAAGCTCATTAAACCATTCTACATACTTCTGGTAACTGCTCTTCTTTGTTTGCAGAACATGCACTCCTTCTCCTTCTTCAAATTTCTTGATCTTCATATTATCATATATATACAAGCCTATCATAAGGCCGACCAGCAATACTGGGACAACTGAAAATCCTACAATACCTGCTATGCCTATCTGAGCAACACCGAAGAATAATGTTGCCAATATAAGGCCAACAATAGTAGTTCCAGCAAATATAAGGCTTCCTGTAATGACATATCTTATATTTATATTTATATACCTTGCAAGGCCCTTCAAGCCCTTAACTCCTAAAACAGCGCCTGTTGAATCATAATAGGTCTTCTTGACAACAGCCTTTGCTCCGCTAAGAGCACTTATGTAGTAACTGAGCAGGCTACCTGTTTCTTCGCTTAAGTCTCTTATGGCCTCTGATTTTGCATCTTTATCTGAGAGATGGCGTTCTCGCATATACTCATTCTTCCTATCTTCTATTTCTCTGTCTGCTTCTTTACCAAGCCTCATTAAAGTTTCTATATATTCTCTTATGTCCTGCTGTTTATCAGGCATATCATATTTGTTTAAAAATTCTGAATTGCCAAGTAGGTCATCCATATCAAGATATATAAGATGATGATCGTCGTTTATTTCCGGATGAAACTTATAGTGGGCTGACATAAGATCGCGCCATAGCACAAGATGGTTCTTCGTCATAGTACTGACTTCAGAAAGTGGCTTTTGCTCTTTGATAAGCTTTGCTGCTTTTTTTAATATATAAAAGTGTAAATGTGATGCAGGAGTTGAGAATGTGTCAAGATTGACAAATATAAGTTGCTTAAGAACATAGAGTTCGAAACTATATCTTGTGTCCTCATTTCGTGTATTATAGGCTGTTTTTTCCCATTTTCTGAATGAACCGGCAGAACTGTTAAACTCTTCTTCAAGCAATGCATGCCAGATGTTTTCATCTTTCCCAGATGTTGCATTCAACCTGTAATATGTATTAGTAAGTCTTGTTTTTATGTTATTATATGTTGTCTTCGCAGATCCTTTGTCAAAATTAAATGCATTAGATCCATCTTGCTGTATAATCCTGTCAAGCTTCTCAAGCCACTCATTTAAAGTTGCCTTTCCTAATTCGCTGTCTTTAACCATCTCGTCTGGTATAACATATTCAGAGTACTTAGCACTATATACGTGTAATGAACCTGATGCGTCTGAGCTAGTATCAGTTGGGGCATTTGTATCCCCATCAGGCATTTCATCTGGCTCTTCTGGGCCTAAGTTTTTCCAAAGGTTGTTTAATTTTTTTCTTATAACAGATTTCTTACGCCACGGGATAGCAAAGAATATGATAGCTATAAAAACTGGACCTACTAGCAACTGGACCCATTCTCTCTGCCACCAATATTTGCCTTCTGCTTTGCTGATAAGCATGCCATCATGGTAAACAGATTGCTGCATTCTAACAGGACGTATTGATTTATTTAAAAACCTATTGCGGCCTGAATATGCTAACGGTTCTCTCTCAAGAACAAAATGCTTTTTTATTAAAATATTTTTATGTTGTTTGTTCTCAACATATACCCACAGTTTCGTTACCTGTGAACAGGTTTCGAACCATTCTCGCTTTTTTCGCCAATTTCTCCATTCCGGTTTCTCTTTTATAGGGATACTATCTTTATCTGTTATACCAAAGTTCTTTATGTTAAAGGATGTTTCCTTACTCTCATCCTTAGTTCTTGCAATGCCTATGATTGGATTCTGGAAAGAAGAATTAATGTTATTTAGAATCACCTCTGTGCCGTTCAAAATAACACCTAATAAGCCTTTCGCAATAAACATGATTGGCCTTTTAAATATCATAACTGCCATTTGGCCTTCTGCAGTATCTATCTGCTCTTTTCTAAGGCCACCGTTCTTAATAAAATATCGATAAGAAAGGTTTACTTTATTTTTAACTGGGTCATTAAATTCCTTTGGAGCAGCAAGATGCCATTCGGATATAAATTCTCTTCCATCCTTTGTTACAGCAATTGTTACCTTACATATACCCCCTAGATGTTGGACCTCAACTCTCTCTGGTTTTTCATCTCTGTTGTATATAATATAGCGCTGTGGTAATACATCATGAGGGTATTTGTTACGGCATAATGCTTTAAGGGTATCAACATTTTTTTGCTCCTGGCCGTCTAATGGGAACTGATACCCACCAAGTGATATATTGTTATTTTCAATATTGATATCTTCTCTTTCAAGCCACCAGGCATTTATCAGTATATTAGGGTATCCTAATTTTGCTTTTTTTGCATTACTATCCCGCGGTGTAGCAAATATTCTCATTATATCTCTTCCGCGAGCATCCTCAGGTAAAAGAATAAGTTCGTTAGGAGACGCTTGAGCTTCTGTTGGCCTTCTATAGTTGCCCTTTCCGTCAGAAATCCAATTTACCTCTTTTATAACAGGGAACTTTATTGAATTTTGCCACCCTATTCCAAAATAACCTTGCATCCCTTGCGCAAAAGCTTTTCTAGTATTCTTTTTCTGTGGCTCACCTATATCGGGTATAGCGGTCAAAACTGTACTGCCCAGCCGGTTTTCGATAAATTTATATTCAGTTATGCGGCCATCTGTGCCGAGTTTATAGCTATGGATAGGATATGGCCTAGGCTCTTTGGTGTCCCATTCAACGGCTATTGTTGGCGAATTACCTATGTAAGAAATAATGCTTCTTTCATCGTCTGGTAAATGACAGTCGTATTTCTTAGTACCCCTTGAGGTAATTTTTGTTACTAAGATAAATTCCGTATCGCCGTTCAGTTTTCTGCCAAGAGTGGCACTAAGCTCATCTTTTATGTTTTTGGGTAAACTCTTATAAATAAACGATTCATCTGTTTTAGAATTTACTACCCCTAATTTTTTAAATATATTATTTAGCTTAAGCCTCTCATTTGAAGAGTTCCATAAGAGGTAACCCCCCTCATCATCGTTGTAGTATTCTTCTACTGTTTCAGTGTCAGGCGTATCTTTGGTGTTAGAAAATTCCCGATTTGTTTCGAGGTATTTTAATTTTTTAAATTTATTGCTCATTTCTCTTTCTAACCATATTCTGCCAAATGAGTCTGCCTCTTTTACTGCGTTTGTATCAACAAACTTATCCTTATTTTCAAGAATGATATTCTTGAGTACTTCTCTTTTATTCTGCAAAGTAGCAGCATCATTAAAACGTTTTTTAATTTCAGATATTAATTCGCTGCCAAGTATTTTATCTATGGAATCAAAATCATAAGCACGCACCCAATAATTACGCTCGTCTTTTGGTAACAATTCCAGTATTTCACTCGGTATGTTATCCGCTATAGAGAAACCTGTTATATCGCCGATTTGTATAACGCTATCTTCTATGTTTGCATTGTGCATAGTTGACATTATTTCTCCTGGCTTAGGACTGACGTTTGTTACAGCCTCAATGAAATCTCTTCCTCTATCTCTCCATAACTTATAAATAACCTTCCTGTCATCTATTACAGCCGTAGCTGACGTCTCTATAGGTTTCATGCCGGGTTTGTAATCATTGAAAGAGCCTTTGTAGTGGTCCGCTATAGGCACCTTTTTGCCATCTATCTCCAGGAACTTGCCTGAGAAAAGGCTATATCCTGTTTCTACAGGGGAATCTGAATTATCTGTTACATCATCCTCAAGCCTGTTTTCCTCTTCCTTATAAAGCAGGTCATATACACGCGCCATAGGATATTCCCGGCAAAGCTTTTTAAGCTCAGCGTCGTTTACCTTGCCAACCTTGTCAAATAATTGCTGTTTTAATGTCGCCTTATCTCTTCTATCTACGCGCTTAAGCTCACCGCCTATTAATTCGATATTACAGGTCGTAAAGCCGTCAAATACGAATCTATCAATAATATTGCTTATTGACTTTCCGGCCATATCAAGCCTCTTATATTCCTTACCATATTTATCCTTAAGTACCTCTGGTCCCTGTATTTTTGGCTTACCCTGATATAATTCCAATACAGTACCGCCTCTATAGGAGATACCTGAGGAATGAATAAACCATTTTATATCTTCTTTTCCTTTTTCAGGCTCAATATAATTATTATCATTAGCAGGATCCTGATGAAGCTTGTATGTATAACCGGCCATGGCATTTTCAGGAATACCTACATAACCGAATAATAAGCGCCTATAAAAGCCTTCTTCATTTTCCGGTATCTCAAGGTTTATCTTTTCTCCGTCATATACTGTAAAAATTTCAGCAGGTAGTATATCTTTGCTATCCTTCTTTAAGGAGATAATAAGCCTTCCGTTTTCATCCAGCCTTGGTTTTAGTAAATCACGCGCTTTATGCGCAACAGCTACGCATAAATTATTGTATGTTTTATCAGTTCCAAATGTATAACCTGTCGCAAGATCCGCAAATGTTGTATCATCAGAATACAACTTACGTGGCACAAGCAGATATTTTACTCTCTTACCCAACTGACCTATATCCTCAAAAGGAACCTGGTCAAGAGCGGTTCTTTTTCCTATTACATGGCCATCTCCTAATGGTATCATTGCCAGCCTGGTCTCTAACTCTAGTATAGGATTATCTTTGGAATCTGTTCCGCTTTTAATATACCCTATAATACCATTACTGTAAGTTACAAATATCTCCTGCGGCATAATATAGTTATACCTGCTTCTATATAAAATTTCTCCTGTTGTTGAATCCTTATACCCTGTTAAATCCTCTATTTTATATACAGCTGCAGGGATTATTCCTCTGCTGCTTTCGTCATCTTTGAAAATCAAGTTATCCGAACCTATAGTAAATGATACTATATATTCCTCAGGATTTTTATATTCTGTAAATACAATACCGTCTTTGGATTTATCCAGTCTGTAAGCCGTAGCTATCTTCTGGCCTTCTTTTGTCGGAACAGCGATATCCCTCTTCTCCCTATTTAAGGCAGGGCTTCCTTTTTCATCTTTCGTAGGCCTTAAGTATACCATCCTATTTTTGTAGATTACTGATACCTGTACAGGGCTTATACACGGCTTAATCGGCATGACAGTTGTATCATTTATTACTTTTGTCTCATCTGCCCTGTAAGATTTGCATATCCGCAGCTTATCTTTTCCATATTCCCGGTAAAATATACCGCTGCCTATAGTATAACCTGCTACGTGCTCTTCCGGATTTGAATACTCTCTAAACACGAGTCCATCAGATGATTTATCAAGCGCGTAATTTACGCCTACTATGTGGTATTGATAATCCGCTACTATAGAACGCCTATCCTGTCTCGCTAGCGTTGTACTAAAATCACCGAGCTGCAGAAGTTCAAAATATATAGTTTGGCCTTTATCCATAACTGTAATCTCGACAGGCTGGGCATTCTTTTTAGGAATAAATGTGCCGT
The DNA here is from genome assembly GCA_964523875.1 of uncultured Planctomycetia bacterium. Lineage (GTDB taxonomy): Bacteria > Omnitrophota > Gorgyraeia > JABMRG01 > JABMRG01 > JAUVHV01. The sequence continues at coordinate 41,452 of CAZGAS010000004.1, forward strand.
TTTCACCCTTAATAAGGTCTTCTTTTATATATGATTTAGAAATTCTTACAGGGCCTATTTCCGGTGAAGCCTCGTAGAATGTCCTGTCACCTATCGTGCGTCCTGTTATATACTTTTCTATATCAGGGTAATCAGTATAATTATCATTTCCCAGTGATCTTAACATACGGGTGATACCTGTAACTTCGCCTTCCTTATCAGCTCTGTTTTTTAGCCTATCCTCCCTGACAAAACCGTATTTCTCATCATCCTTAAAATAGACAGCTACTCCTTTATATATAGTGGAGAATTCAAAGGCAGTCGCGTAACTCCTTGGACTATATAATCCGTCTTTTACAACAACATCCTCTTTTCTATAGGAAACTGATATCGGAACACCGTTATAAGACCTCTTATCGCCAAAAGTATAACCTATAACTCTGCCAGTATCTATAAAATCATCTCCTATTCTCTTAAGCTCGTAACTTATACCAATTAGCTGGCCTATTTTCTTTGCTACAGTACTGAGCCTTTCCTCTCTTGCTAGAAATATCTTGCCTCTACTATCTTTTAACTTTTTAAAGTAAATAGTATAGCCATTTGCCAGTACAGATAATTCTCGGGCATTAGCTGTTTTCTTTGGCACAACAGAGGTTATCTTTC
>CAZGAS010000004.1:42193-59351 GCA_964523875.1 uncultured Planctomycetia bacterium
AAGCTTAAGGCGGTCTTCTCTTGCTAAGAAGGCCTTTCCCGCGCTGTCCTTTAGCTGTTTGAAATAAACTGATCTGCCATTTATTATCGCGGAGAGCTCAAGCGCCTTAACTCCTTTTTTAGGCGAAACAGAGATTATTCTTCCTGTTGGATCCCTTTTAACATCAACATCATCTTCCGAATAGGAAGCGATGATACGCGCGCCGTTATATCTCATGTTGGTTACCACACTATGGCCTATAACCCCTGTAATATGATAAGCAGGATAACCTCTTTCTGTTGTTACAGCAGAAAGCCTATAACGCGTTCCTAACAATGTACCGGGTAACGTATCTTCACCAACCGACTTTTCTGCTATATCGATATAGTATTCATTCTTATCCTTTTTGTTCTGTACTACCTTACCATATTCTATACCTCTTAATTCCACAGGCGCTTCGCTGCCATATGCGGCAAACAGGCGCAAAGTATAGGCATCATGACTATTTTCTAACACACCTAAAAGTGCATCCATATCTTTATAACTTAGGCCTTTTAACATTGATATATCAAAATCTTCATTTAAAATCTGCCTTTCAGCTAAAACAGGGTGATAGATATCCTGGTTCCTTATATCTCTTACCATCATCTGTGTACCATTAATCATATAAGGCACGGTTACTGTGCGTATCTTAGTACCTTTATCTATAATTATCTTCTCCGCGAATGTCCTGTCTCCCGATTCGTTGTAATGTATATTTTCTGTAATACGCATATCATTTAATGTATAAGCCGAAGATATGAGCCAGCCTAAATCATTATAAGTCTTCTCAAACTCACGAGGCTGTTCATAATATTTCCAGGTATCAACATCATAATGCATATAAACTCTCTCTTTAACAACAGCCTCATACTTTTTGGTATTTTGGTTATATTCATAACGCATGAACTCGGAGCTTGATATAAGTAAAGGCTCTCCTGTTTCATTACCTTGCGAATCAACTTCCGTAAAATAGACCTGTGATGCAACAATAGTATTTCCCGCATACCTATTCTTTGTTATAATCTGGTGTTTTCTGTCATATGTGTATTCCCTGGCCTCTATTCCATTGCCTGTTTGATCATATATAGCGATATCCTTTATAGGCAGTACATTGCCATTGGGATCTTTTCGGAATATGGCTCTGTTATTAATAAACTCATATGATTTGGTTTTATCATTATATCTTAGGCCGGATGATTCAGATATGGACAATAACCTGCCGTCTTTGTTAAATGACTCAACATGTTTTGCTCCTGCCGAGCCTAAGAATATATTATTGTAAGCATATTTAAGGTATGTGCCATTATCATTAATCTCGCTTAAAATACTGCCCGTACCAAGGTCACGTATCTCGTCTCTTGTAGCTATAACAATATCTTTCCCATCCTGCTGGGCATAAACCTCTACATTCATAGAGAAAGTGCGTTTTGCATCATCAATCTCTGTTACTGTAAATTTCTCTTTCAGGCTTCCATCCTCACGCCTGACAACTCCGCCTGCGGGCATAACCAATCTTAAAAAGCCAAAACTCGTAGTACGTTCATCGCGGGGAACTATATAATAATCATCTTCATTATAGTTTTCGTAATCCTTTGAGTAATCGATTGAATAGTCAGTTACAGTACCACGGCTCCTGATCCTAATAGGCGTACCTGTTAATACATTATAGGTATTGTGTTCAACCCAAAGCGGATTTTTCGATAGATAACCAGGTATATCCTCCTGATAAGCGTATATCTTCTCATCTACATTAACCTGGCCTTTTCTACCTCCGCGTTCGCTATCGTAACCAAGCACATTGGCTATTCTATTAATCTTTCTTTGCCCTTTTATCACCTGATCTGCTATCTGCCATGTATCATACTCGCTTGCTGAAGTTTCATTACCTTTTATCAGCGTTACTGTAATATCAGCTAAATCCTGTTTATCAAGCCCAATCTTAATACCGGAATAAGTTCCGCTATAGTATTTTAAATAGAGCTGGCCGTTTCTCAGCTCATAGCCAAAGCCTGATTTCAGGTCTATATTTGGTTTACGGCCTATTCTCTCGCAAACATCATCCCATATATGCATCCACGCCTTCATTATCATTATATAAGAATTATAATCAGGAAAACTCTTATCTAAGCCCTGGCCTATATTTGCTGCCTGCTGTATAACCCATGCCTGCATCTCTTGACTATTCATATTGGAATGTTCTGTTAAGAATTTTAATAGGCCAGGATCCGCGGCTAAGTTACTTCTTAATGATTGCGTAGTTTGAATAGCACCCGACATACCCCATAAGCCCCGTGGATTGAGTCCTTCAAGGATCATCTGGCGCGCAAGGTCAGCTACTATTGAACCATACTCTATCGGGTTTTGGTTCTCGCTTATGCCATAAGCTCGCGCTATATTATCTACGCTATTCTTGTAAATAGTATATAAATCGCGCATATTCTTAAGCAGGCCTCTTCTTAGCAAGTCTGCTTTTTCATTAATTATCCTGGAAAGAGTCATAGAGATATCGTATTTTTGTTTTACAAGTTTTCCTTTAGTGTAATCATACGTGTAATAACCATTATTGTAGTCATTGAGTATCTGGGTAAGAACCGCGGATATCTCCTCATCTGTTTTAGCCCCATAGGCATTTTTGGCTAAATTGATAACGCGTGAGTCATTATAAAGTGTTCTTAGGTCATTGACGTATTTGGGCGTCACGGTTTCAATGACATTATTAACAAACGTGCTCAGGTTGCCTTTAGTGCCTTCAGGCCAGATGCGTTTATCAAACTGCATTGATGCCGGGTTATACTGCAGATAGCCGTTGTCAAAGTTGCTTAGTATCTGGGTAGCCACTGCTGCTATCTCTACGGATGTACTTGCTCCATAGACATCTGTAGCCAAACGTATAACACGCGGCCTATTAAACAGTGTTTTTAAATTAACAAGGTATTCTTTTGTTACAGTACTTACTACGTTATCAACAAACGCGGTTAGGTCACCCTTGGTTCCATTCGGCCAGGTTCTCTTGTTAAATGACCTTGTCTTAGGATTATATTGCAAATAACCTTTATTAAAGCCATCAAGTATCTCAACAGCAACCGCGGATCTTTCTTCATCTGTTGTAACTGAATAAACACCGGCTACAGAGTCAAATCTTGGATGGTTAAGAATGCCTTTTAAGTTACTTAGGTAACCGGGCGTTGCGACCGTACTTGCCACATTGTTTACAAACGCGGTTATATTATTTTTGGCAACCCCATCAGGCCATACCCTTTCAAATGAACCTAATACTATGTCGTACTGTAAGTAACCATCGTTATTGTAATTGTTAAGTATCGTGGTAGCGATTGCGGATATCTCCTCAGGCGTTGTTGCCCGATAAATAGGTATTATTTCACTGGTAAACCTTGTATTATTAAGAATTATCTTTAAATTAACCAGGTAATCTGTTGTCACAGTCTTTAATACGTTATTTACAAACGCGGGCAAATTATTTTTTGTATTATCAGGCCATATCCATTTATCAAAATTACCTGTTTTTGGGTCATACTGGAGATAACCTTTTGGAAAATCATTTAGTATTTGAGTGGCTATTGCCGCTATTTCCTCTTCTGTTGCTGCCTTGTAAACATTTTTAGCCAGATCTATAATCTGTTGGTCATTAAACAATGTCTGCAAATCAGTCAGGTACTGTTTTGTTACAGTCTTTAATACGTTATTTACAAACGCGGGCAAATTATTTTTTGTATTATAAGGCCATATCCATTCATCAAAATTACCTGTTTTTGGGTCATACTGGAGATAACCTTTTGGAAAATCATTTAGTATTTGAGTGGCTATTGCCGCTATTTCCTCTTCTGTTGCTGCCTTGTAAACATTTTTAGCCAGATCTATAATCTGTTGGTCATTAAACAATGTCTGCAAATCAGTCAGGTACTGTTTTGTTACAGTCTCAGCTACGTTATTTACAAACGCGGCTAGATTACCCTTAGTCCCTTCCGGCCATTTATATATAAATTCGCCTGTTTTTGCATCGTATTGTAAATAACCGGTTTTAAAATTATAAGCTATATCAGCGGCTATTGTATAATATGCCTGTCGATTATTCTTTTCGGTTATGCCGTAAGCAGCTGCTATGCTATCCAAGGCAGCCTTGTTATTGGCGTATATATCATCCATAATAGGCAGTAACTCTATAAAATCATTTATCTTTTTATCCCATTCTGTTTGAGGCACAGGCCCTGTCTCGTCAAACTTGCCTGTCGCGGGATTATATTCAACAGTACCTTGAACAAACGTAGATGCAAGGATATTTAATACATCGTCATAAGCCTTATTTGCTAATGGGGCAAGCATGCTTCCTTGCGGTATATTATAGAAATCATAGCATTTCGCAAGCCATTGGCTGGACTGTTTTGCTATAGACTGATGATATATGTTCTTAGCATGGAGCATGTTTAAAGACTCTTGCTGGTTATATTTTTCTTGCGTTACTATATAATTAAGATAGTTCCTTATCATGGGGCTGTATTGGGAATTACCATAATACTTAGCGCCATTTGTTTCAGGGGCCATTGTATAGATATAATTGAGAGCTCCGGCATCTATTAAATTTTTAACATCCCGCAGATTCTTTTCAATATCACTTAAAGTAATACCGCCTTTTGCCTTTTCACGAACAAGCTCCTGGTAAACTTTCCCTGACGCGTCCTGAGTATATGTATATACATAATAATAGCCGGTTCTGGCCATATCAGCAAAATCAGCGTATAACTGGCGCATGATACTACCTGCTTTACCGGCACTTCTATACAGGCTGCGTGAGTAAATAAGAGGGTGGAGATCGCGAATAAGAGATGGTATGTTAGTCTTATTAGCTATATTTTTCTGATATTCTAAACTATCAATAATATCAGGCGATAGCTTAATAAGATCCTTTATTGTTAATGTGCCTGTGCTTCCAGTATCAACGTTTGCATGCGGAATAGAGAATCTATCGATTAAGAGAGCAAAACCCCAAAGGATATCTGCTTCTCGCGCGTATTTTGTTCCTGGCCAAGTTCGATAATATAAAAGATCCTTCGGTATGGATAGGCCCCAAAGCTTGTCATCAGAGAGATACGCCTCAACCTCGGGTTTATACATATCGAGCATATCCCGTATGTGCTTTACAGAAGCGAGATATTCATTTGATGTGTGCCATGGTTTATCAGGACCTATATAGTTTGCTGCTGTTCCATAAATAAAGTCCCATGTAGCTCCTTCTTTCCAATCCCATTCAGGGTCACCGACAGGAGGCTTGTCTCCATACTTGCGTACATAAGCCGGGTAATTATAAACATAGAAGAAGTCTTTATTTTTAGCAAGTGCACGTACTATTTGTCGAAGAGATTCTGAATACGTCGCGTTATTCACTGCAAAAGATCTATGCACTACCTCTGTCCAATATGCCACAGGATTCTCAGACTCTTCTCCTAGGTCAGCTTTTATCTCATCGCGTGAATGAATGTTTGTATATACCATAGAATCTATCAGCGTCTTCGGATCAATAAATTTCTTTTTCGTGATAGCAGCCGCAACCAGGTTCAATATGATACTATCTGTACTAAGCGGGACTTGAGCAATATTGAAATCACCCTCTACCCCCAATTCTGCTCTTTTATTTACATAGTACTGTATAAACCTGCTCGTAGCCTCTAATATGCCGGCTGCCTTAGCGCTATCAAGAGTAACACCCGCTATCTGCTGATCTAAGAGGGCTATTCCTTCTGGTGTATCTATTTTTGGAGCTTGTTTGCCTAATAGTCTATACATATTCTCAACGCTCTCAAAAAGAGGAAACGCTTCATTCATCCCTTCTACCCTTCCATTTATTCCCATAATAGCGCCTTCCGGCAACCATCCGAGTTCATATACAGCCTGGGTTATCAGGAACTTCCATGCCACGTTATTTAATTCAGCAAAATTAGCGCTGTCAGAAAAAGACCCTTTATATTCCTCGAGGCTTCCATATATCTTTGACATATTAGATAGAAGTTTTTCAACATTTTCTAAGGCCTTGGAAGCGCCTCCGTATTCAGGATAGACCTTAAACGCCCCTCCTTCGTAAGCTAATATCGCGGCCATGGTACCAAAATAGCGTTTCCAGTCTTTTAATATCTTATCATCCTCATCTGTCTTGTCAGATTTACACCACATGAAGTAATCATCATTTAATTGCCCTGAGTAATATATAACAGCCTTTACAAATTTCTCATCTGAGAACCTTGAATCTGAGAGCCCTTCTTCCTTATCCTGCTTAGCTTTATCATATATATATGCCATCTCCTCAAGAAACTCAAGTTTAGACGTCCCTCTTGACGCAACATCTCCTTTGTCTTCAAATTCTAAAACACCCCAACTCTCTTCGAAGTCCTCTTTTAATTCTAATACAGCATTAAGATGGCTTATAACATCAGATTCTTCAACTGTCGCGTCATCTACTCTCTCGAATATGACCCTTCTGTGCTCAGGGTCTGTTATATTTAATGTTCCCTCTTCAAGATTAAACAACTTCTCTAGTAAGGGTTTTACCTGCATAGCAAAATTCATCTGCTCTACTGTATATATCTTATATAATGACTGGGAATCGGTAACAAAGCTCTTAAAGCTATCACTATACACATCCTGAAGACTGTTAAAATCTATTGTGTTATTTGTAAGGTTAGATATAGCGGCCCTTGATTTCTCCTGTGCCATAAAGGCAAAAAGCTCTTCTACGTCTTCTGTTCCTATGAAAACAGAAGTACCGTCTATGTCTACACTCTGCTGAGACATAAGCGCAAAGGTTAAAAGCATATCAGCGTGTTCATTAATATTGAATGTCTCAATACCTGCCCAGTTCCAGACCACGGTCTTTAATTTATCCATATCCTTTACAATCTGCTCAAGGCCTATCTCCTTAGCATCTGGGCCTAACAAGTCTTTTATCTGTTCCGGAGTCATAAGCGATATCTTAGTAATCTTTTCAAGAAGCGTAAGCCGGGCACTCGGTACTCCATCAACAATATCATCAAGGCCTATCTTTCTATTGTCTATCAGCGCCTGAAAATCAGCCATATTAGCGATAGCCTGCATCTTTTCAGCAAATACTGCCGCGTCTTCTATCTCGCCTTGTTCCGCTGCCTTTGATAGGCCTGTAATATATATGCGGTATTGAGGATTTGTAATATCCGCGCCATCAAAGGCCTCTGTTAAAGACTGATGTATCTTAACCTCGGATTTAAGATCCTTAATAACAGATTCCTTTGTTGTACCTTCCTCGTACATTATGCGTGATGCCTGATATCCAAGGGCGTCTTCAGGGCTTATCTTAATGTTTCTAAGTTTCTCAGTTGTCAATACGCCCTGCCTTGGCGCGAATTTTTCTACCAGCTTTTTCGCATCATTCATAGTATCTAAAGATGCTACAATCAACTGGAGGGCATTATCTTTGCCCTTTTGCTTAAGCTTAATAGCGGCATATGACCAGTAGAACAACGTGTCTCCATCCGCGTCTGAGAGGCTATTAAGCCCAAGAAATATCATTAAAGGATCAGAAAGGTATGCCGCGTTATGCATAAGCTCTTCGCCGTTTATGGTTCTATCCTGAGTGGATACGCCTATATCATAAAGGGCAAAGTATAATAACTTGCTCAGATGTTTGGAATTACTGATATCCAGTTTCTTATCAAAGAATTTATCCCTTACCGTCTTATCTGTCCTGGCGCAATTCGCCAGCTTTATCATAGAATCAAGCGCTATGCCTATCCTTCCCTTTATGTTAGGCTTGCCTGCCTGTACCCAATTATCCTGCACAGCGGAAAGTACTCCGAAGTACTTACCTACACTCTCCGGGTTATCTAGTATATCGTCTCCTATAAGGCTCTTTATCTTAGCGTCGTGTTCTACCTGGGAGCTCAGATACTCCTGCATAAATTCTTTGCTGTATGTTAAACCGGGCACTATACCTGAATCCATTACCTGCGCCAAATATTCCTGCAGCTTTACGCTGTGTTCATTAAGAGGGCTGTTAAGCAGGGAGTCTATCTCATCTCGAGCGTTAATATTACCATTTGCTATCAGCGTATCCGCGTAATAAGGCTTAAGGAATGTAATAAGCTCAAGAAACGCGGCAGGGTCATATCCATTATCCTTAGCGACCTTAACATAAGCTCCCCATTCAAGAAGGGCCTTGATATCTTCTGAATAATTTAAAGGATCCTTTTTACCGCATATCGCCTCTATAAATTCTCTGTTATCCGCGGCAAGATTAGCTATTTCCTGTACTGATAAGATATCCTTACCGGCGAACCTTGCCATTCCGGTAAAGAGCATAAGGGCTTCTTCGTGCTGTGTATTGCATGAATCAAACTTCACCTTATAAAAACTCTCAAACATAGGCTTGAAAGATATCCTGTCAGCAATTTCCTGTTTAACCCCCTCTTTGCCATACCTGTTATCTAACCAGGCCTCTGCCCAGAATAGCATTACGCTATTGTTGCTCTCCCAATAACCACCCTTTATATTACTCTCCTGAAGATATACCGCAAACTGGATATCTTCCTGTGCCAGGCTGTCATAGGCCTCCAGCCTCTTGCTTACCCACGATGATAAGCCCTTATTATTTTCCTTTGCAGCTACGAGTATCTGAGCCCAGTATTCTGCCTCTTTATCCGGCTTTGTAGTATAAGCAAATGAATATCTTCCTTTTAAAAGTGCCTTCTGATCCGCGACCTTGCCTTTTAAATCTTTCTTCTCATCGTCACTTAAATTACCCCATAACCTTCTTACGTGGGATACTTCTGATTGATAATTATTAACAGCTGATTCAGTTTTGCTGTAAAGAGCCTTCCATCTTGATATAGAAGCATCCTTCGCTGTTGTCCATGAATGCGCCAGATCTTTGACCCGATTATTAAATAATACAACCGCATCACTTGCTTTGCGTTCCACGGCATTATAAATAGCGAGCTCTTTCTCCTGCTCATTAATTATATTTTCTATATCTTTACGAAGGGCTGTTATGGCATCTATATCTTTGGCATAATCATCGGCATATTTCTTTATCTCTTCCTCTACCTTAGCCCTGTCACTGAATATAATATGAAGCCTGTCTATGCTTTGGTTTATCTCTTTTAAAAACTCTATGGAGCGTTCTGTCTGTTCTGCTAAGGCTGCCCATTTTGCCCGATCAAGCGCACCTTTTTCTCTTGCAGCCTGCATCTTTTCAGTAAGCTGCCGATATTGCTCAAGCAGTTTGTTTAGGCTATCTAATTCCTTAAACCACTCAGCGCCCACACCTTTCTCTGCCCAGAAGACCTTATCCCGCGCCGATTGGTTTTCCCATCTTTTTGTAATTGCTGTTACCAGGTTCTGGGTATAGGTAAGGTCGAGTGTGCTGGTAGTATAAGTAATCTTATTTTCAGGCGCTGATATGGTTACAGGGTTATGGAAAGTAGCGTCTGAGAATGGGTTAAAATTAATCGCGCCTCTTTGTGAGCCTTGAGAGAAAAATCCTCCTAATAATCCTGATGGATTCCATTCAAATTCAAGGCGCAACCTGGCTGCTACGCCTTCCGGCTCTTTTGTAACATCTAAATAAGCCGCGCTTCCACCCTGGGTAATCGCGCTTAAACCTGCTCCATAAGTATATGAATCTCCGGGTGTCACAAATACCTCTGCACTCGGCGTACCTGAAGAAGGTGTCCAGCTCGCGTATGTTCTTGATACTTCTCCTCTGTTATCAATATATTGATAACCTGTACCTACTTCAAATCCTTCAAATCCTTCAAAACTTCTTGCCAGGATTTGATTAATAGTAAAATATCCACCCTCGTTATACGTAACCTGGGCAGTTGTGCCTGAATCAGTGCGCGCGGCTACTGTCACGGGAACTGTTATATTGCCATCTTCTCCGTCGTATGTAGGCTCTATGGTGCAGCTTATCATGCCTTCATAGTTTGCGCCAAATCCCAGCCTTGTAGAAACCTTTTTTTCACTGAAATCATATCCGATTTCAGGGCTTATTGTAAGGAATGATACAGGGGTGTAATATGTACGTACATTCAGCCTGGAATCTGTATATGTAGTGGCTATCATCACCTTGTCATACATCTTACTTAAGTTAGCCCACCATCTAAGCTTGTCATCGGGATCTATTATTATACCTGCCATAGCCTCAAAACCACTGTCTGTCCTAATGCCTGCTCCTAGTGTATAAATTGCCCTACCATCTTCATCAATGGATAGATCTACCGGAACGTTCCACGTATACCCCTCTCTTTCAATAAGAAGGTTTATGCCCATCTCTGTGCGCAGTGAATCGCTGTCAACGCTTGTACCCCAATCTGATGTAGCAAGCGCTACTTGCATATTATATTCTAATGTGGCATTATCCGTGATATCAAAGGTCCGTATGCCCTGCGCCAACTGGTCATGCCTGCTAAGCTTATCACCGCTTGTAATGGAATATCTTGCACTGTAATTACGCATCTCCATTATCGTGGTAATAGCCTGCTGGTCTATGAATATACCGCCGTCACTTATAACAGTAAGGACCTCTCCTGAACGGTAGAACCTGCTTACCAGGCGCGCGACGTCATTTCTTAACCAATCCGCGTAAGCATAGTGTTCGCCTGTTGTGCCTACATGATCAGGTATAATAATTTCCGCTATTGAAGCCTTGAATCCTGCCTCAGCCAGGAAGAGCTTCTTCTCATCTAACTTTGCCTTTACGCGGACCTGGTTATATAAATCCTGCCTCTTGCTTTCGTTATCTCTTAATAAGGCTACTATATCAGCTATCTTCTTATCATCCTTATTAACAGCATCCGGTTTGATGTTCATCATGTTCATATCTACGCGCACGCGTAAATATTCTCCCAATGCCATATCTATTGCTTTTCTTCTTATATATCTTTCCGTGTTTGTTTTTGACTGGTTATATTCATATTGAGCTATCGCGCGGTGGAGTATACTCAATCCATATATCTGCTTCAATTCCTGCTGCCTGTTAATCCTCTCTTCTTCTGAGCGAAACATGTCTTTAAGGCTCTGTATATACTGCACATTAGCCTCGGCAAGCATCGCTTTATCAGGCCCACTGAATAATCCGAATATTATAGGAAACAGCGTTCTTGCCGCTGACCCGATAAAATTGCTTCCAAGATATATGGTTATGCCGTCTCTGTGCTCTTTTACCTTAACCTTCTGCTGAAGAGCTATCTCTGTTATCAGTGAAACCATTTGGTATGTACTTATGCTGTCAACCCCGGCAGATTTGTTGACCGCGTTAAGGCTTGTTTCAAATAGATTGCTCAGAATATCTATATCCAATGACTCGTAATCAATGTTCATGCTCTCTAACAAGGCAAGGGCATCGGGCAATATCGCGCCTGGCCTTGTAAGGTCCGCTAAGGCCCCTTCTTTGTGGTTATAGGATTTTCTAAGAACAGTTAATCTTGCGTTTATATCCTCTCTCTTATCCTGCAAAGCCTTGCTTAACTCTGTTTCCAGTAAGTCTATCTGCTTTTTAAGGTTTACAAATTCATGCTTTGTCAGTATATATTCCATGAGCAGTCTTGTGCCCATATAATTTGCCTGCCTTATAGCTATCTTTTCTTTTAATTCATTAAACCTGATCGCAAGCTCCGCGTATTTCGTGTCAGCGCCTGTTGGGCAGTCTATAGTAGTCTTAAGGTAAAAATCTATTAGTTCCGTTCCTATGCTGCCTTCAAAGCTGAAGCGCCATCTGGCGCTCTCAAGCATACGCTCCCGTATCTTAGCGTCCTCTATACTAAGCTTTGCTATCTCTTTTTCAGGAGCAGATATAATATTACTGCTTATTTTAGCCACGACGCCTGTGATGCCCTGAGTATCTAATTTGGCAGGGCAGGTTACAGATACCTGCGAAGGCATAGGAAAACCCTTATTAATCGTATCTGTAAATAAATTTATAACGCGTATCCATTCCTGCCAAAGTGGCTCCGAGCTCCTGCTGTCAGCAAATAGCGCATCTTTTATTCTGATAACAAGGGCCTCGTTATCAAGGCCTTTATATTCCTCTATTACCTCTTCCGCCTTATCGCTCAACGCGTTATCAGTATTACGCATAATATTTATCAGCGTAAGGTTCAATTTATTGCGTTTATCAAATGCTATAGCCTTTTCTCTGCTGTTTTTAAGATTGCTTACCAGCGCTATAATGCCTTCTATGTCTTTTGCGAGTTTATTATTGCCTTCCGCTTCTTCTGAAATCTTCGCGCTTCTTGAAATAATATCAAGTGCCATCATATATATAGTGCCGTAGACCTGTCTTATCTTGCCTTCAAAGACATAATACTTATCAATATCACCTGCAAAATATGGCGCGGACCTCTTCTCAAGGCTGTTAAGATCATCTATAATGCGGGACACTTCTTCAATACTGCTCTTTCCTATGTCTATATAATCAAGCCTGCGCGATAGATTGGAATAAGCTGTATCAAAATTCTCTTGTTGTTTTTGCCTTTTTTCCAGAGCATCCTTTAAATAGCTGTGCGCGTTTCGCGTAGCCTGAACTATCTTATCTCTGGTAGGGCCCGGGGCAAATATACTAAGAGCATTCATCATATGAGATTCTATAGCGTTCCACGCAGCTGATATATCTGCCTCGCTATTTTCCGCGGTAATACAGGTATCCTTGTTTAAGACATGTTTTTCTATGGCCGCGTTAAAGTTATCAGTCGCGTTTCGCGTATCAGCTAAGGCCGTCTGAAACGCGGCTTGTATCTGTTGATTTATATTTTTAAAAGCCTCCGGCTTATAATATTTATTATCTTTAGCTTCTTTGATTAACGCTGTAAGCATGTCCTTTATTTCCTGTATATTGTACGTATAATTTCCTGCTTTTAATGAATCTATCAACCCTGTGGGAGAGCCTACCCCGCCTATAAGGGCCCTTACATATTTGGCCCTATTATGTTTTGCTGCTCTATATACCTGTTCAAGATCCACGGTATCCTTGCCTGATTTAGACAGGCTATTCTTCATCCTGTCAATTTCTGAAGTAGCATAAGCTATACGGCTGCTAAAGAGATTATTTGTCAGGAATGAAAAAGCCCTTATCTTATCCCGCAACGAGGCTTTCTTATTTTCTATTACAGAGAGCATTAGATTCTGCTTTAAAAGAGCCTTTAAACTGGTAATTCTGCCCGCAAATTCCTTTATCATTGAAGAATAATTTTTACCAGCAAGAGAATGTATACTTATAATGGATAAGGCTCTTATGTTCCTGTCAATCTCTGCCATATCCTTTAATATTCTGCTTATGCCTTCCCCATGTGTAAGTGCATCAATATCAAATTCAACGGTAATGGCACTTATCCTGCCCTCTACACTTAATATCGATTTTTCAATTGATTGGGCAAATTTCTCAGACCTTTTCTCAGCTATTTGAGCTATATTCTTTAAATCTTTTGGTTCTTGACTCCGGAGATCCTGACTATCCATAAGAGATAAATTACTGTTTATGATAACAACTAAATCTCTCAAAAGTACCTTGCTTTCTGAGCCTTCCGGCGCTTCTCTTATGATATGTAACACAACATCCTGAGCAGACACATTCTCATTCTTGCCTGATGAGGCTATAAGAGATAGCCTCTCATATGAACTCTTTGCCAGATCGTCTATCGCGCTATCTTGCTTAGCTATTTCCAGAAGAGCGCCAAATAACTCCTGCTTAAGTTCTTTCACCTTATAAGGGTTTAATTCGATTGACATACCGGAATCGCAGAGATGCCCAATCGCGTTTTTTAATTGCGCGTCTAACGGCCTGTTATTTTCCGCGATCATAGAAGGGATAATAAGCATAAACTGAGAGTTTAACTTATCCATAAGCGTGTTAAGTAAAACCCCCTCTTTGCTGCCTTTTTCTTTCGCTGATATGCTGATATACTCTAAAAGCTCCCAATCAGAGTATTGTTTCTGCGGAATTATCAAGAATTTACGACCCATAGGCAGTTTCTCTTCCGCAGCAGCCTTTACGCTGTTTAAGTTATCATTATTTTCTACAACCTCTAACAGCGCTTTGTGCCACTTAATAAGTGATTCCTTTTGCAGCTCCCGTGACATATCCTCATAACCCATAGCGGATATTATCATGCCTATATTAGAGATAGTATCTTCAGTTATTACTATGCGCTCTGTCATATCCAGTGCTGACTTTTCTGCTGTAAAACGAAGCGCTCTTATAATATCTGAGAAAGATGATATATCACGTATAAAATAACGCTGATACCCTGTTTCTGCTTTATTGATATCATTTAGTACCGCTATTATCTTATTAAAGTTATCAGCATTCTCAAGGCTTTCTCTTATATCCTTTACTGTCTTTTCCTTAAATTCTTTTTGTTTACGTATAGTAAGAAACTCTTTGTCTAAATATTCATATATCTCATCCTTAGCGCCCACAGCTTCTGTGGCTGGCTTAGACGCGCTGCCTAATGCCTGTACCCAGTTATTATAAAGCTCTGACCTCTGTTCTAAATTAATAGGTGTCTGATCAGGTAATACAGCAAATAAGCTCTTTAGGGCGTTAGAAACATCTTCTGATAAGGCCATATCTTTTAATATCGTTATGCCGCGCGTATGTATAACGCGGTAAACATTATCTATTTTTTCTAATATCTCGCGCGTATTATAGCCCTTTACTACCTTTATCATATTTTCTTTAAGCTCATTAAATCTTTGGGCAATATCAGTAAGCTCTTTAAGCGTTTTTGCTGATTCTACGATGTTTATCGTGCTATCGCATTCGCCTACAAATAATACCTGCGCGCTTCCTATTGGCAATGCGGAATACAGGGTGCTTCGGAATTCTTCCAGGCTCTTCTTGTCCGGTGATGTTATATCCTTTAATCTCTCATCAACAGCCTCTTTCCAGATATTAAATAGTTCGACCTGGTCTTCGGGCGACTTGGAGCTGTAACGCATAAGTTCAAAAAATTTACTGCCATCGCTGCGTAACGTAACTGTTATAGGCATATCATTTTCAACAAGCCCGATAACTCTATCCTGAGCAGCCTTAATCAGATCATCAATATTCTCATCAAAGCCTGTTAAGGAATCGGAGAGATATCTTCTATACTGGTAAGGTAGGCCCTTTATAGCCTCTATTGCGCTATTTAATTGCGCGATATTTTTAGCGTTTTCAATCGTATCATCCAGCTTTTCCGTGCTTTGTTCAAACTCGGCTTTTTTCTTTGCTTGATCTTGTTTGCTTGCCTTATCAGGCTCTTGATACAGGCTACCTATACTACTTATAGTTTTCTTTAGTTCTTTTATCTTATCTGTTAATATGGCCTTCTTTGCTAACGCCTTTAGGATACCGTCATATTTTTTATTCTCATGCGTATAACCAGCCCATAACTCATTGTTCCTGTCGATTGTCTTGTATATATCATCTAAATCAGCTCTCTTAAATTCCTTCTTATACAACTCTATGCTATTATTGATCAAGTAAAGTTCGTTTTGAAGCTTAACTATATTTGCCTTCTGCGTCTCTATAAGCCTCTTTCGTTCATTATCCATAAGCTCTTTTTGGTACTTTTCATGGCTATCATATATCTGCATAGAGGTAAAGACCGTTACAAACGTAATCCATGTACGATTAGTAATAGAACTTCCTATATCTGTAGCGCCGATATTCATTGAGAACCGCGCGCTTTCAAAAAATCTCTTCTCCTGTGGGCTTAAACCTGCTGTACATATATCACCGCCTATTTTCGTTTTAGACGCGTTATCTAATTCATCTGATATAAACTTATACACATATTCTAATGAGCCTATTGTAACCGGAACTTTTATGTTAAGCTTTTCATATGTATCCGCGCTTAACATATTCAGTTTGTTCGCTTCAGAATATAAAAGGCGCTTCTTAAATTCAGAAAGCTTCTTAAGTGAGGGCGATTTAATATTACTTGCACCGGAATCTATATTCCTGGCCATAGATTCCATGTTATCAGCATATGCCTTGATATAGAGGGCAGGGGCCATCTCTTCAAACCTTGCTATCTGTTCAGTAACCTTTAAATTATTCAACGCGTTCAGATAATCCACTACTAATTTAGGGGCTATTTTTTTAGATTCTATGGACATTTTTACAAGCAGGCCTACATTCGCACCAAACTCATTCTCATAATCCCCGGCAGTATCTCCGGAAGCAAGCAGGTCTGTCTGGTAAGCCATATCCATATAGACGCGCGCGTTGAAAAGCATTCCCCAACTCTTACCATTTAACGCCGCTTCAAGCGCCTGCTGCGTCTTTTTAAACCCATCTATTGCCATGTTAAGGTTTACAAGCTTGCTCTGCTCTGGGATCTGTGGCCCTCTCAGGGCTTTTGCATAGACCTTTGTCATGTTATATATATCATTAAATATACTGCCCGGCTGGTTATAAAGGCCGAATGTCTCTTCCTTAAATATACTGTCTATGGCCCTCTCATCTATAGCTTCTTCAAGCAAAAGATTATCAACCCTCTCTTTATTGAGCATAGCAAGCAGATCATATATTATCTCAAGTGTGCCAAGGGAAGGCATGGACTGAATATTATTTAAGACACCTTCCAGCAAGGCTCGCTCATCCTTTGGCTGGCTGTTTGCCCCTAATACCTGGCTCACCTTTGAACGCAGATAATCTAATGTAATAGGCTCCTTAGCTGTAACTCCTTTTAATATAAGGCTTATAACAGCTAATTGTTTAGCTTGTTCAGGGGTTATATCTTTTATATCTTTTAATCTCTTTTCAGCTGCGATTAACGCGTCCTCAATACCTTTTGATACATAAGATCGGCTTTCAGGTTTAGCAAAATATCCTTTGTACTCACGCTCAGCATTTCTTACTGCCTGCAACTGCCTCTTAGCTAATTGCAGCTCATCTCTTAGTACTTTTAAGGCATCATCTGGTTTAGCAGCCGCTATAGCATTTTTCAGGGCCTCATCTCTTTCTGTCTGTAGAATACTCGAAAGATAACCAAATATCCTGCTTGTAAGATTCGTCTTTTCTGTTTCAGATAATGAGTTCTTCTTCGCGGATTCTTCTGTTACTTTCTTTATATAAGTCCAGGTAATAGGTTCTTGCTTTGACAGGCTCTTA